>JAAZGI010000502.1 GCA_012511315.1 Clostridium sp. | reverse complement strand
GATGATATCGTTAAAGAACTCATGGAAGATGAAACGCTTAAGAAAATCGCTCATG
Source organism: Clostridium sp. (assembly GCA_012511315.1). Taxonomy (GTDB): domain Bacteria; phylum Bacillota; class Clostridia; order Clostridiales; family Clostridiaceae; genus JG1575. Next base: position 4,699 of record JAAZGI010000502.1, on the reverse strand, counting down.
AATTGACTTTAGCCATAAGAAACAATATCACCATTGATTGGAGTGTTCGAAAGAGTGCCAGAGCAAGTATGAGGCGAGTCATTAAGAGGCTTCTTAATTATTATGATTACCCACCAGATCAAGCTTTAAAAGCGATGAATATCGTCATGCGGCAAGCGGAGAAAATGGCCGGAAATGTTTATGAAGAAGTTATCTGGTCAGACAGAGTTGCAGAAGAACCGGGAAAATTCACAACGGATTGATGAAAGGATTGAATTACATGGCAGATATAAAATATGAAATCAAAGAAACCGTGGGCACTCTTTCAGAAAACAATAAATGCTGGTCAAAGGAACTGAATTTAATTAGCTGGAATGACAGGGAGCCTAAATACGACATCAGGGATTGGGCACCTGAACATGAGAAAATGGGCAAAGGTGTAACCTTAAGCGTAGAAGAACTTAAAAAGCTGAGGGATTTACTGAATGAGATGAAACTTTAGGGAGGTTGAGAGATGAGCAAATTACAAAAACCGGGTGAAAAGCCTGATCGATCTGGTGAGTATATAGAAAGAGGACCAAGAGGTGGCGAAGTTAGTAAACCTAGACAAGTAACAATTGAACCTGGAGATGATAAACTTCCGCCAACAGCTGAAAAAAACAGAAAGTGGGAGAGGATTGGTCCCGAAAAGAAATAAGCATTGATATGTTGGGGGTATAGAGATGGCTACTGTATTAATGGGAAACAAGCTGCCAGGATAGAACCGGTCACTTTTTCAGAATTAATATGACTGAGAATGACTTTGAAAAAGTTTTCTGGTCAGACAGAAGGAGACGAAGGTAATTGTAGTTTAAACTAATTTAATAAAAATAAAGGGGGGAGCGATATGGCAACAACGGATAACTTCTTTGGATCGCAGAGTGAAAAATCAAAAGTAAAAACATTAATTGTAACGGACTTCTTTAAAGCTTATTTCCCAATAATTAATAACTCAGTTGGGAAAGATTCATCCGAGATAATTTACATTGATCTTTTTTGTGGGCCTGGAAAGTTTGAAGATGGTCAAAACTCGACACCTTTGGCATTATTAGACATAGTCAACAACTTTAAAAATGATGATATTAGAAAAAAACTCCGGATTGTATTTAATGATGAAAATACAGGGTTTGTTGAACGATTAAAGAAACTAGTTAAAGAGCATGAAGTTTTACCTAAATTGACATTTCAGCCAACAATTTTAAATGAATGTGCAAAGAATGTAGACATTAAAGTACATACCTATAAAGAGTGTCCAATTTTTTCATTTATTGACCCTTGGGGTTATAAAGATGTGTCAGTCACTCAGACTTGGGAACTTGTTAAAAATATTGGCTCAGACTGTGTTCTTTTTTTCAACTCAAATAGATTCATTATGGATATTAACAAAGAAACACAGCACTGTCATTTAGAACCAATATTTGGAGAACAACTTCCAGCTGTGATTGATTTAGTAAATAATGTCGAGATGGACCAGAAGAAAAAAGCTGAGAGAATAGTTGAACTATTTTCAAGAAACCTAGTGAAAGAAATGGAGAATGAAAAGTATTCTGGATATAAGTTGTTCGTGTTGCCGTTCGGATTTGAAGCAGACAATAAAGAAAAAATAAGCCATCACATACTGTTTATTACGAAGAGCCATAAAGCAATTGTAGAAATGAAGAAGGTGATGCTTAAGCACAATAATTCTAATGACACATCACTCATTTATGACAGTAAGGATGATTTCCAGATTTCATTATTTAATAGAGATGATTTTGTTGAAGAAGGATTAATGGAAGTTATCAAAGAGTGTATGAGAAAGAATAACCGATTTTTGTATAAAACTTGGAAAGTCGGGACTCTTCTAGAAAGTTTAGATGAATGCAATATGGCTGAAAAATATCAAGTAACTCCTTATTTAGCAGATGAGCTCAAAGGAGTAATTGATAATTTAGATAAAGAAGGTTTCGTAGAGGTAATTATCCCGAAAGGCAAGAAGATTAAAAAGAGAATTACGAATGACCGTGAATTTAAACTTAAAAAAGAATTGTTGGTGAAATAATGGCAAATAAGACAAAAATTGAGTGGACTGAAAGCTCATGGAATCCAATAACTGGTTGTACTAAAATATCTGCTGGTTGCCAAAATTGCTATGCTGCTGCTTTTGCAAAAAGGCTAAAAGCTATGCATAATCCCAGATATATAAATGAATTTGAGGTTACTATTCATGAGGATTTGATAGATGCTCCTCTTAAGTGGAAAAAGCCTAGGAGAATATTTGTAAATTCAATGTCTGACATCTTCCATGAAGATCTACCAGATGAAATCATTCTTAAAATCTTTGATACCATGAACAAAGCTCATTGGCATACGTTTCAGGTATTAACTAAAAGAGCGGATAGAATGATAGAACTATCACCTCATATTAATTGGACGGAAAATATTTGGATGGGTGTAACAGTCGAAAACAATGATAATGTTAGTAGGACCAGCCAGTTGATTCGAACCAAGGCAGCTGTAAAGTTTATATCTGCTGAACCTCTATTGTCAGCTCTATCAGATCTTTCATTAGAAGGGATAGACTGGATTATTGTTGGAGGAGAATCCGGGCATAAAAGCAGACCTATGAATGAAGAGTGGGTTATAGAAATTCGGGATAAAGCTCAAGAATTTGGAGTTCCATTCTTCTTTAAGCAATGGGGAGGCAAAAATAAGAAAAAAGCAGGGCGACTGCTTGAAGGCCGAACTTATGATGAATACCCTGATAACAAAATCTAATAGTAAGGAGAACGTCTATGGTAATAAATGAAGAACGTAATGAGTTGATATTACAATCAAATAATGAGTTTTCGCCTACGATGCTTGATTTTGAAGAAAAAATGATGAGTGTTTATCATGCCGTTGGGCTTCCTATTGAAGATATTCTAGCCCCAGTACCAGAACGAAAAAAAGTATTTAAGAACTTCATAGATGTGCTAGAGTACATGCCTGAACCTCAGTTGGAATCAGCTCACTTTATTACAAAGTTTATGACAGCTGCCAGTGTAGGTCTATTTGATTCTGCACTAAATCATCTTTGGGTTGAGACCATTAAGCAACTTAAAATTAGGATTCAACAATATGATATTGATTATTTCTTTGATGTTGCTATTCCTTCAGAACGTAGAGAAGAATTCTCCACATTGGAGGATTTAGATAAAGTACAAGAAGTTGAGTTACTAGAAGGAGCAAGAAAGATTGAGTTGTTGTCTGAAAAAGGATATAAGCAGCTTGATCATATCCAATTCATGTTGGGTTATATTGAAAGGGATAGTTCCAATCAGGCTGAGATCAGCGGTACACAGCTGATATCTATGCTAGAGGTATGCATACGCGAAGTAATAACATTGGAAGTTCCAGCTGCTACAGTTCAAGCACAACTTTTAATAAGAGCAATTAAAGAGGGGTTGTTATCAGAAACACATGTTATTAACGCAATCTCCTTTATTGAGACAATACCAACTAAACTGGCCAATGTTATGGCAAAAGGGCTTTATGGATTATTTTTGAGAGAAGATACCGTACCCCATATAGGTATGAATGTTAAGCAGCTCATGCCTGCTTTGTGGGAAAGAATAGACGCTGCAACAAGAAATGAGTTTGCAACTTCATATGCGATTTACATGGTCAATGAAGATGAAGAAAAAGCCAAACTTGCACGTAGCTTCATTTCTATAGTAGGTGGTGAATCTTACCTTCCGGATAATGTAAGAGCATATGAGCTGAAGATTGCCCTTAATCAATTGTTATCAATGCATAGAGGAACTAACAATTTTTATAATGAGCCACAATTTGCTAGACAAGTAAAGCGATTAGTTGGGGATCAAAAGATTCCGGCACAATTAGACAGGGATTATGTCATTACAATAGTAGATGTATTCCTAACCAATGGATATGGTGTTTGCTGGTCGGCTGATCCTATTTACAAGGAGCTAATCGAACGCTTTAATGAAGCTCACGCATTTATAGCTGTTACTTCGTTTAATATTGAACGGATTTCAAATAAGCTCCAGCATAGTATGTGTGAAGCAAAATTCAAAGAAATGCTTGAAATTGTAAGAATGAATGCAACCAATCCTGCTTTGTTAGAGTTTATTGAGACTCTCCAAAAACATAAAGGTAGATTAACAAACATATCAAAGGAAACTAAGATAAAGCAACAAGTTGAAGTACTTCGGATTAGATATAGAATGTAGACTTTAAATATAAAAGAAGCTGGCTCTTTGCAAAGTCAGCTTCTTTTAAGTGGTTGCAGGGATCGAGAAAAAATGATTGTAAATAAATGTATCAACTGGTGACAACCCAAACAAATTTGAATTTCTCTGAATCCATTTTTTGTAGTAATTATAAGAGTTTTCAGCCACTGGATTGGAAACATCAAATAAATTTCTGATTCTGTCTTGATCTATATCATTTGTTTTATCATGAGCATAAACAAGAACAGGCGGTACTAATATATACCCAGCGAAAAAATTAGCTTCAAGTTCAGCATCATCACTATCTTCTAAGTGATTAAGCATAATATGGCCGATTTCATGCATTACGGTGAATCTAATTCTAGTTGATATTCGGTAATCATTATAGTAAATCGAATTGTTAAGTGTGAACCCTTCTTCGCTAAATTGAATGCATGCAGATTGCTTCTCAAGGGATAAGCTGGAAT
>JAAZGI010000501.1 GCA_012511315.1 Clostridium sp. | reverse complement strand
ATCAGTCCACAGCTTAGCATCCGATTAACTTCTTTGTGTACTGATTGACGAATCATCTTTGGATGCTTTGCGACAAACTGATTCCAATGGTCATTAAAATTTTCTTGATAACGCCCATACAACCACCCTCAATTAAAAGTTATATAACCATTATACACAGCGGCTTTGGAGCCTTCCAGATTTGTATAGTTTCCTATAACAAAAAAAATAAGAGGGGTCAAGTCATTTTTGTCTTGACCCCTCTTATTTTAAAACTAATAAAAAATAAAAATCCTACCCTTCAAACTCGTCAGGGAAATCTGTGTTGTGGTAAACATCTTTGATATCATCGTCTTCTTCCAGCATATCGATAAGCTTTTGAGTTTTTTCTGCTGTTTCTAAATCCACTTCTGTTGAAACATTAGGAACCATATTAATTCCTGAATCAACTGGTTTATAACCGGCTTCTTCCAATGCCTCAGCTACCCTATTAAAGTCTTCTGGCTCTGTAATAATCTCAATGGCTTCTTCTTCCCGAATAATATCTTCGGCTCCAGCTTCAATGGCTAACATTTCAAGTTCATCCAGGTCAATCTCGTCGGTAACTTCAAGAATAATCTGCCCTTTACGATTAAACATGAATGTAACGGATCCTGTTGTGCCAAGATTCCCACCAACTTTATCAAAAGCATGGCGCACAGTCGCAGCTGTCCGGTTTTTGTTATCAGTGAGAGTTTCAACGATAAAGGCTGTTCCACCAGGTCCATAACCTTCATAGGTGATATCTTCATAATTCGCCCCATCCAATTCCCCAGCTGCTTTTTTGATTGCTCGGTTGATATTGTCTGTGGGCATATTAGCAGCCTTAGCTTTAGCTACCGCATCTTTTAGTCGAGAGTTTGTTTCTATATTAGGATTATCCTTAGCTGCCACCATCAGTTCCTTACCTAGTTTTGTAAAAACTCGTGCTCTGGCTGCATCGGTTTTGTTTTTCTTATTTTGGATATTTTTCCACTTTGAATGTCCTGCCATATTCTCTACCTCCTATTTATATACCTTGGAAATTATAGCAGAGTGCCCACCGGTTTTCAATTTACCCATGGTCCTGTTCCAAGGCGAACGTCCCCTGCCATATACTTTCTCACCCGTTTTTTCTGAGCATGTGTTTTCGACCATTTTTTTCGGTGAACTTTTTTTCGGATTTCTTTCAAATTTCTTTTAGTTTTTTCGCTTCAACTTAAATTACCCTGTTGAAGAACCACAAAAACAAAACTGGTCCCTGTCTGTCTTTTTAATATCTTCTTATTTTAAAAGTCAGTCTTTATTTTTAAATGAACTTTTGGTTTATTCCTTTACCTCTTCTAACAGTCCATCACGCCGGAGAAAATATTTGGCAGTTTTCGTTTCCGAGAACTCTGCCTTACCTCCACTAAGATCGGTTAAGGAGTTCATCAAATCCTCCTCGTCTCCCAAAGTGGTTAAAAGGTTTAACGTAACATCTTGACCAAATTCACTGGATAACACTTGAATGCCATCTAAAAATGCTTTTAAGCGAGCGTGAATATCATAGGGCAAGCTGACTGAAAAGCTGACTCCTTCTACTACTTGCCAATGATCCACCGAGTTAACGGCTTCCACTGCTGCCTTACCATAGGCCCTGGTTAAACCAGGTGCGCCTAAGAGGATCCCGCCAAAAAAACGAGTCACTACCAAACACACATTAGATAGTTCATGTTGATTCAGTACATTAAGGACCGGGAGGCCACCCGTTCCTTGAGGTTCTCCATCATCTGAGTAGCGAACCGTTGGCATTTCTTCGCCAATCACATAAGCAAAAACGTGATGACGTGCCGTTCGTTCCTTTTTACGGATTTCATCAATAAAAGCCCGTGCTTCCTCTTCGCTAGTACAGCGGCGAATACGACCAACGAACACGGATTTTTTTTCCGTATATTCGCCAATCCCTTCTTTTCTTACTGTATAACTCATATGCAATACACATTCTCCCTTATGAGGCTCGTCTCAGAACTTCCTTTATATTCGCGCTGACTTCGTTTTAACAGTCTTTTTTCATAAAGTAAGGATAAAATCGCCTCTACTTCCACATGGTATGGGAAAAACAAAGGATCTGATTGAATATCATTAGCCGACAAGGGCTCTTCTTTTTCAGATAAATACTGATACAAAATATCGGTGAGATGGCGTAAATCACGATCCATTTCATCTAAGATCCAATGTAAGGTATCTACAATGCGGTTATGCAAATCGCCCCCTGTTACCAAGTTTTTAAAGCGATCTCGATATTCCGTAAATAGTTCTGCTGCAATATTAATATTATCCTTGGAGACCATATAACCCCCATCGTTGATGAGGACCATGGCATACCAATTCATGGTGTCCATTAAAGTGACATAGGCCGCCAATTCATTCCCATTGTTCAAGGATTTCCGAACAGAATCCGTTCCTTTAATTACTTTTCCTACATAGGCTAAGGTCCAAATCCTCCGAGACTGATTACCATAGCCTCTACCATTATTAAAACGGTCTTCAATATCTTTATCCTTACAATAAACCAAGCGACTGGAAGCAAATAGACGATGTAGAAAACTCCCTTTTAAATCAAATCCCTTGGACTTCATGAATTCTCGCTTGGAGAGAAATTTACAATGAACTGGTTTTCCCAAATCATCTGAGTGCACATTGGTCATGCCCGGTTGCCACTTCTTCATAATGACAAAAAAGTCAATATCCGATTTTTCCCAAAGATCTCCACTAACCATACTCCCAAAGACAAGGATGGCTAAAACGTCCTCGTTTTTTCGCAAATTTGCTATGGCTAGATTATATGTTTGCTGGTACTCTAAAATTTCTTGACCCATGAATCTTACCGTTCCTTTACTTCATCATGCTCTGCTTCCATGATTTGATTGTTAGTTCCATCAACTAGCTCATCTTTTTTCAAATCAAGTAAAAAATCTTTCACCCGACCTGCTGCATCGGCTGGCAGTTGAGCTTTTAATCGGGTTCCTTCTTCTGTAAATTCTTCTTCTAGTACATTGCCTTCTTCGTGGACCATACTCACCAACTTTTGCTCTGAAAATGGAATCAGCATCTCGTAGGTGTTGTACTCTTGAGGAAGAAGTTTGCCAATGGTTTCGAGTAATTCTTCTAAATTTTCTCCCGTTACAGCAGATATTTCAAGAACAGGCATGGTTGATCTAAAATGATCGCGAATTCCTTCGGCTGCCTGTGAGATTCCTAAATCCATTTTGTTTAAAGCTATCACAACTGGTTTATTGACAGCGCCTAATTCTTCTAACACCTGATCAACGGCTTTAGCCTGTTCATCGGCATCAGGGGAGGACGCATCTACAACGTGAACCAACACATCTGCATAGATGACTTCTTCCAAGGTAGATTTAAAAGCCTCAATCAAGTCATGAGGAAGTTTGCGGATAAAGCCAACCGTATCTGTTAATGTGATAATACGGCGATCCGGCAGTTCAATGGCTCGTGTCGTTGTATCCAATGTGGCAAACAACATATCAGCTTCATAGACCTTGGCTTTCTTTTTGGCATCTTTGGCTGAACTTTCTGCTAGGGCATTGCGCAAAGTACTTTTTCCTGAGTTTGTATAGCCTACTAATGCAACTTGAGGCATGTTTTGACGATACCGATTTTCCCGTTGAGTGGCTCGGATTTTTTGAATCCCTTTTAGTTCCTCATTTAAATCGTAATAACGGCTACGAATTCTACGACGGTCTGTTTCTAGTTGAGTTTCTCCTGGACCCCTGGTACCAATTCCGCCCCCAGTTCTTGATAAAACTAATCCAAGTCCGATTAGTCGAGTCATCCGGTATTTTAATTGAGCCAACTCAATTTGAAGTTTGGCTTCCTTTGTCCGTGCTCGCCTGGAGAATATCTCCAAAATCAAAGTGGTGCGGTCAATCACCTTAACACCAGTCAGATCTTCCATGTTTTTAATTTGAGATCCAGACAATTCATCGTCTGTAATAATTACATTACTACGAGTTAGCTGACATAAATTCGCTAGCTCTTCCATTTTACCGCTTCCCATATAGTACTGAGGATCAACTTTGTCTCTATTTTGAAGCACCGTGTCAACTACTTTAATATCAGCGGCATAAGCCAGTTCTTTCAATTCTTCAAGGCTTTCTTGAGACTCAATTCCAATGAGCAGGGCTCGCTCGGTATCATCTTCTTGAACATCGGAGTCGGCCAATAAATCTTGATTATGCTTGACTTTGTCATCAATGTTAATGGCCAGCGCTTCGTCCCAGGTCAACTCTTTTGTTATTTCCGCCACCAAAGAGCCTTCCAATACAGTTGGAAAGCCAATAGAAATTCGTGAATCCTCAGTATTACATGAGATGGCTGCCATACAATCCAGTTTCATCTTAAGTAGAGCTGATAAATCTAGTGCCGATAGTCTTGAAAACCCATTAGGGTGGGTATGAACTAATCGATAACCTGAAAGCTTTCTCACCGTTGAATCTAAAATAGGCAAAGACACACTAGCCGAATCTCCGATAGTCACTTCTATAACTCGACCCTTTCGGTCGATAATCACACTAATCTCTCGTCCGATTCGCTCTGTAACAGATTTAATCAACTCCATGATCTCCACATTGGCAATCTCATACCGTTGACTTTTCATGTCATAAATGGTTTCAAGTTGCTTTAAAACAACATCTTTAACTCCATCCACATTTCCTTTTATCATATAATTTACCTTCCTTGGCATTATTTGAATATTTTATTCTTCCATACCTAGTTTTTATTCCAGCTTTTTTATCTCTTCCTTAATCATAACAAATTCTAAAGCTTACTGCTCGATGTGCTATCCAAGGAGCAAAAATTTATTAAGCCCCCCTTTTTAATCACTCATCGACCCCATATATCTTTACCTTATTTATCACACTTAATTCATTCGGCTCTTTTTCATCCGACTCTTTTTCTTTCACCTTTTTCAACTTGAACTATAACTTCAGTAATCATTTCTTCTTATTGTTCTTAAAATTTACTTTTGTTCTCCATTAAAACTTGGGAACCATATGTTTCTAAATAGCCTAATATTCAAACAGCCTGATTTTTAATCACACTAATTTTAAAAAAGCTTAATGTTCAGATGGACATAATGATCCAAAAGATATAATATCCTGTTTTTTTATAACCCTCTTGTTTTTAAGGAGCTTTCTCTTTTAAAGAATGGGTTCTTCAATTTCAATCAACTTTAACGATACCATTCATTTTTATAAATAATCTCAGCTCTATTTTCTTTTAATCATTAGCTTCTTTGTCTTAAATGAGTTTCTCATAAGATTGTCTTTAAACCTATCTTATAAATCTTTCAATAGACTTTTTCGCCCATCTTTCAGGATGTTTTTAAATCAATCCTTATATTTTCTTTCATTTCCTAAGATTCTCAAGGAAAGATACAAAATAGGCTTGCAATCAGTAGACAAAATGATGAAAATGAAAGGTATAGAATTAAACGGTAGATAGACCAATGGACAAAGGAGAAATAGATGGAAGATCAAAAAAGAAATATACTCATCACAAAAGAGGAAATCGATGTAGAAGTTCATCGTTTGGGCCAAGAAATTAATGAGCATTATAAAGGAAAGAAGCTTTATGTATTAGCCCTATTACGAGGTAGTTTTATTTTTGCAGCAGATTTAGTGCGAGCAATTGATATTCCTGTAAAAATCGGTTTTATGACTACTGCTTCTTATGGCAATGCAGAGCATTCCTCTGGCAATGTTGAGGTCGTTAACGATGTAGCTGACAGTATTGAAGGTTATGACGTCTTGGTTGTAGATGACATTATTGACACAGGTTACACCATGGGCTTTGTTTTAAATCACGTTAAAAATAAAGGGGCTAAATCGGTTCAGTGTTGTACCCTATTAGATAAACCTTCCCGACGTAAGGTAGATAACCTGGATCCAGATTTCTGTGGTTTCACCATTGAAGACCTCTTTGTGGTGGGCTACGGCCTGAATTATGGTGATTACCATCGGAACGTTCCTTACATATTCAACTTTGAGGAAAAGGCTGAATAAATTGATCCACCGGCCAGTTTTTACTAGCCGGTTTTTTCCTTGTCATCAAATTTTAATCTAATTATAAATGAACTGCTTATAATGGAGAAGATAGAGATTTTTTACATTATATGTCTGTATGATATAATAAATCAGATTTATTATTCCATTATTAATTTACGGAGGTATTCCATGGCTCAACGAGTTAAAAAAACAGCCAAAAAAACATATACACGCCATTCTGGATTGCAGATATTTGGCAAGGTTTTAAAAGGCCTTGCTTTATTTACTTTGCTCATTACTCTAATCGGCTCAATATTTTTTGTTTCAAAGGTGTTAGATATTGCAAAAGATGCGCCAGAGGCAGATATCGATAAATTCTTGTCCTTATCCCAACAGAGCGTGCTCCTTGATGATCAGGGCGAAATTATGGATCGCGTCGTCTCAAGTGAAGTTCGCCTACCTGTCGAATTATCTGAAATCAGTCCTAACATTCAAAAAGCCTTTATAGCCATTGAAGATGAGCGATTCTACGAGCATAAAGGGGTTGATTTCAAACGAACAATCTCTGTGAGTCTACGCTATGCTCTAAGCTAAGTGGTAGGTGGGGACTTTAATCAGGGTGGTTCTACATTGACCCAGCAGCTCATTAAAAACATTTTCTTAACACGAAAAAAAGAAGAATCAAGAAAAATACAAGAAATTTATATGGCCTTGGAAATTGAAAAGCAAGTTTCCAAAGAAACTATTTTGGAAACTTATCTCAACTCCATCTTCCTAGGTGGTCGTGCCTATGGCGTTGAGGCTGGAGCAAGACAATACTTCTCAAAATCTGCCAAGGATTTATCAGTTATTGAGGCTGCTTACCTAGCGGCATTGCCTCAGGCCCCTTCACTTTACTATGCTTTTACAGCAGCCAATCAAAAAGACCCTTCTACTTACCAAGACCGAACAATTCTAGTTTTAAGCCAAATGGAGAAAAATAATTTTATCACGGAGGATGAATATCAAGCCTATCGAGATGAAATTAAATCAAATGGCATTCCTTTTAATGCCACAGCATTGACTAATGGTGGTAAATATAATTACGAATACTTTACTCGTCCCGTTGTTTCAGCCGTCTTGGATGACATGGTGGAACAACTTGATATTACAAGAGAAAAAGCTCAAGAAAATCTAGCTTTAAATGGTTACCGTATCTACACGACGATGGACCGTGCTTTCCAAGAGCACACTGAAAAAGAAATCAATAATGAAGATAATTACGAGTTTGTCCAATACGTGGATGCCAATGGAATTATCCAACCACAAGTATCTGCCGTAATTACAGAACCAGCTACTGGGTATGTAAAAGCTATAGTTGGCGGGCGTGGTCAGCAGGTAGCCGCTGGTCCTAATAGAGCAGCCTCTCCCTACTTTCTACGTGCGATTGGCTCTGCCACAAAACCTCTCACTGTGTTTGCCGCAGGAATTGACTCTAAAATCTTTAACTCTTCCACTGTTTTTGAAGATTCACCCCTTTCACTGGAAGAACGTAAAGATTACTTTGCCGGCACAGACGTAGATTATACTGATCCATCTAATCCTGGCAACTCCTATGATAAATGGTGGGGTTACACCAATAGTCGTGATGCGTTAAGACGCTCCAGTAACATGGTTACCCTTAAAGCTCTCCAGGCAATTGGTGAGCCCATAGCTGAAAACTATGCTGAAAAATTCGGTTTGGTGCTACCTCCTCAAGAGTATCGCGGGCAGTCTATGTATGCCCTGGGCCAATACGCTAATATAAATGGAAAAGATGGAGCTAATCCATTGATCATGGCCAATGCTTATGGAACTTTTGCTAACAATGGCGTAAAAAATAAGCCCTTGCTTTACACCCGAGTAGAAGATTCTGCCGGTAATATTATCTTAGAAAACACACCTGAAGGCGAGCAAATCATAAAACCTGGTACGGCCTACATTATGTGGGACCTTTTAAAAACCGTCGTTGAATCTTCTCCAAGAATTTCTAAACTAAAGTTTGGTGATATGCCAGTAGGTGGTAAAACCGGTACCTCCCAAAGTTATAAAGAACTTTGGTTTGCAGGCACAACCCCTTACTATTCAGCGGCAGTCTTGGTTGCTTCTGATGACCATCAACCTATCATTGATAAAAATACCGGCGAAGGTATGTCCTCCGCCATTGGCGGCATTAAAGCCTGGGGAGCCATCATGGAATATCCCCATGAAAATAAACCTTACAAGGACTTACCTGTTCCAAACGATATTGTCAAAATTCCTGTCAGCTACGATTCTGGTACTCTACCTACGGATCTCACTCGGCGAGACCCTCGTGGTGACCGCACTGTGGAAGAATGGTTCTTCCGTGACATGGTTCCAACTACTTTCGACGATGTTCACGTTGAAGTTGAAATCAATAAATTAACGGGTAAATTGGCAACGCCATGGACCTTACCCATTTTCAAAGAAAAGAAAGTTTATATTACAAGGGACTATGAACCTGAAGTTGAACTAGAAGATCAAAAGTATGTTCTCCCTAAGGAATATGATAAGGGAGCCGAAGAGGAAGGCTACACAGTACCTGACTCTCAACCAGGAGCTATTCAACCCTCAGCTACTTCGCCTCCGGCTACTCAGCCACCGGCTACCCAGCCACCGGCCACTCAGCCACCAGCTACTCAACCACCCGCCACTCAACCGCCAGCTACCCAACCACCCGCCACTCAACCGCCAGCTACTCAACCGCCAGCTACCCAGCCACCGACTACTCAGCCACCGGCTACTCAGCCACCGGCCACTCAGCCACCGGCCACTCAGCCACCAGCTACTCAGCCACCGGCCACTCAGCCACCAGCCACAACAGTTCCCTAGGAGGTGTCTGAATTATGGATCAACTTATCATCTCAAGCCCTTTGGGGGCCATTCATCTGAAAGCAGATCAAGAGGCTTTGTATGTTCTTGAGTTCACGGATTCTTCGCTGTCAGAGAGCATAACGAATAACCCCATACTGAAGCTGGCTCAGAAAGAACTTAATGAATATTTCAAAGGGATTCGTAAAGAATTCACCGTCCCCGTTCACCTGGAAGGAACAAGTTTCCAACAGCAGGTTTGGCAAGAGCTACAGGATATTCCTTATGGCGTAACAATATCCTATGGCGAACTGGCTCGACGAATTGGCAACCCTGCCGCTAGCAGAGCGGTGGGGGGAGCTAATGGAAAAAATCCAATTAGCATTATCGTCCCCTGTCATCGCGTCATTAGCTCTGATCGCAAATTAGGTGGTTACTCTTCTGGCCTCCCTCGGAAAGTATTTTTATTAAATCTTGAAGGTGCAGACTATAAAGAATAGCAAAAGCCGGTCTTTCAACATGAAAGACCGGCTTTTTGTATAAGAATATCTCCTAGCTCAATGAAGAACTGGTGAATTACTCACCATTTAGCTAAACCTAACGGTTTTAACCCTTGAAGTGGGGCTTCTTGAGAATAGAGCATACTTGATAGCTTATT
>JAAZGI010000500.1 GCA_012511315.1 Clostridium sp. | reverse complement strand
TTTAAGGACTCAGCTCCAATGTTTAAAAAAGAAATTTTTGAGCAGCATAAATTAGAACAATTGAGATTAGAAGAGATGCGGCTTAATCAAGAGTCAAACGCAATAAGGGATAATGAATTTAGTTCCTAATCGGACCAGTCAACTGCTAAAGGGACAGGCATATAGCCTTCTCTACTAATTGGATCGTTGTGAAGAAAATGAGGTGAAGATTATGGTCATTGCATGTGGTGTTTTTCAACTAAAGCTTCATACGGCCTTTTCTTTAAAAGAAAAGCGAAAAGTAACCAAATCGATTATTCAAAAGGTCCGAAATAAATTCAATGCATCGTGTTCTGAAACAGGTTTAAATGATTCAATTCAAGATATTGAAGTATCCATCGCCGTTATAAATTCTTCTAAAATTGTGGCAGAAAAAGAAGTGGCACGGATTGGTGATTTTATTTATAATCACTCCGAAGCGGAACTAGTTCGTGAAGATATAGAAATTATTTATGTTTGAGGTTTCTAAATCATAGAGAGAAAACAAGACTTTATGATCACACTTGTGATAATTGATGGAGGAATCAATTTTAAAACAGCAAGCCATGTCTTTTTACAGGGACACAGCTTGCTGTTTTAATTGGGATCGATAAATAAAAAGGGTTTTACACACTGACCCTCAAGCTACAGGTGATTAAATATAAAAGAAAGGAATGATTATGGCTAATTTTACAGGACTGGGCCTTTCGATGGCGTACATATTAATTGTTCTTGGTATTGCTAGCTTGGTGGCTCATTTTACAAAAGGAGCATCGGAGTCTTCACGAAAGCTGGTGCATATTTTAGTGGGAAATTGGGTTTTTATAACGCCACTTTTTAATGATTTGTGGGCTGTCGTGCTGATACCCTTTATCTTCATTATTATTAATAGCTTGAGCCTAAAATTTAACTTGATTAAGGCAATGGAGCGAAATGATGAAAGCTTGGGCACTGTTTATTATGCTGTTTCACTGTTTGTGTTATCAGGAGCTGGATTTATTTTAAACTGGCCAATGCTGCCCTACGTGGGTATTTTAACCATGGCCTACGGCGATGGCTTAGCTGCTGTGGTGGGGCAAGAGTGGGGTAAAAAGAAACCTTTTAGCTTTGCCAAAAATAAGACATGGGCAGGCAGTATCATGGTTGGACTAGCGGCATTTGTGGCAACGGCAGCTAGCATCTATGTTCTCAAAGGGGACCCATTGATGCCTGTCGTGGGAATTCCGATGATTCTTGTGATTGCTTCTTTGACTGCATTGATTGCCATGTTTATTGAACTAACAGGACAAAAAGGCTGCGACAATCTCACCTTGCCCATTGGTTCAGGTTTATTTGCTAGCTTAAGTGTTTACTTTGGAACGACTGGTTTTTTTGCCTATGTGGGTGTCTCAATTATCATTCTTTTGCTAGCCTTTAAATTTCGTTCAATTACACCAGATGGCATGGTGGCAGCTCTTTTGACAGCCATCACCTTATATTCTCTGGGTGGTCCACTCCTTGGAATAAGTCTCCTGGTATTCTTTATTTTAGGTAGCGTCGTAAGTAAAATAAAAAACAGTCAAAAGGAACAAGCCGAATCAATCCAAGAGGACACGGGAGCTCGGAGTTGGAAACAAGTTGTAGCAAATTCTATATCGGCCGTTATTTTGGTTTGGCTGGCCTTTTTCTTTCCTCAGAAAAACTATTTGCTTTTGCTAGCTTTCACTGTGTTTTCAGCGGCCGCGGCTGATACTTTTTCATCTGAGATTGGCATGCTAACCAAAGGGCGAGTATTTCATATTTTAACTGGGAAGACCATTCAAAATGGAGTTTCAGGAGGCGTATCTTGGATGGGTTTAGCGGCAGGATTAATTGGCAGTATTTTATTATCTCTGTTAACCCTGCCCCAATTCGGTCTCAGGGGAATGGTATTTGCCAGTTTGATGGGGTTTTTGGGATCAATATTAGATAGCCTTTTAGGAGCAACTATTCAACGCAAGTATCAAGGGATCCAAGGTCAGGTGCAGGATCGTTCCCTTCATTTAGAAGAGTTACCTACCATCGGATATCAAATGATTTCTAATAATGCAGTGAATCTTATAACCCTTAGCTTGGTTCCGGTATTAGGCTTTGGTTTCTACAACCTGTTTATGACGGTGTAAAATTCGAAAGTTAAACTCGAAAGGTAAATTCGCAATTTATACTCGAAAAGCAAATTCGAAAGACACATGCTAAGACACATGCTAAGACACATGTTAAAGGCACATGTTAACGGTCAATCCTAAATTAATTCCTTTAAATAAAGTCAGGTTGATGCTCTGAGAGGAGAATCAACCTGACTTATTTTTTTGTTTTTTGGTATTGTTTTGATGGAATTTAGCGATTGATTTATTTAATTAAGCAAAACAATCAAAGGAAAAAGAGGGGATTTAACAAATAGCGGGCTAAGATTTGTAAACAATTAATGAACATAAGTGGCAAAATAAATACTGAAAGGGAACGGAATTCAGGGGATTTAGAACACACGTTTACACTAAAAGTGATGAATTCTATCCCCAAGGTTTCGCTTATAACTGTAAAGCTATTGATAACAAAGGGTTTAAGACTTTCTAAGAGACAAACAAAGCAGAATTCATGACCTGAATAGCATAAATATTATGTAAATCTATTTTTCGGCAAATGGCTCAAAGTGGTATTTCTCTTGTTGAATTTAGTCGAGAATTTCTATAAAATGGTTATAAAGTGGTAAAAAGTGGAAGAAAGTGGTGAGACATGATGCTGATTGGAGAACACTGGCATACAATTGATGTAAAAAACAGAATCATGATTCCATCCAAGCTAAGAAATGAGCTTGGCACTTCTTTCATGATTACTCGAGGTTTAGATCATTGTATCTATGCCTATCCTATGAGAGAGTGGGAAAAATTTGAAGAAAAACTAGCATCTTTACCTGATACTAGAAGCGATGCTAGAGTGTTCAAGCGTTTCTTTCTTTCTGGTGCAACCCAGGTGGATATGGATAAACAAGGTAGAGTCTTGATTCCAGCAAACTTGGTAGGCTATGGAAAGCTCATCAGTGATGTGGTGACTATTGGTATGCAAGATAAGCTGGAGATTTGGTCGAAGGAGACTTGGAATCAATATCAAGAGCAAGAGATTAACATGGACGAAGTTGCTGAAAGGATGGCTGATTTAGGGATATGACCATGGAATTTAAACATAAAAGTGTACTGCTGGCAGAAACAATCCGCGGTTTAAATATTAAGGAAGATGGAATCTATGTGGATTGCACCCTGGGTGGGGGCGGTCATTCTAGTGAAATATTAAGACATCTAACTAGTGGTCGACTCATCGCCATCGATCAGGACCAAGAAGCTTTAAATCACACAAAAGAACGGTTTAGTGAATACACGAATATCACCTTTGTTCATTCAAACTTTGAAGAGCTGGCAGCCATCATTGATGAGCATGCTCCCCAAGGAGTAGATGGCATTTTAATGGATCTTGGCGTGTCATCCTACCAGTTGGATAATCCAGAACGGGGCTTTTCTTATATGAATGATGCACCACTGGATATGAGGATGGATCAAGCTGCAGAACTGACAGCTTATGATGTGGTGAATGACTATAGTGAAACAGAGCTTTATCGCATTATTAAAGAGTATGGTGAAGAGCGCTTTGCTTCACGGATTGCTCGCTTTATTGTTAGAAGCCGTGAAGAAGAAAAAATTACTTCAACTTTTGAATTAAATGAAATAATTAAACGAGCAATACCAGCAAAAGATCGTCGGACGGGCCCGCACCCCTCTAAACGAACTTTTCAGGCCATTCGAATTGAAGTGAACCGTGAGTTGAGTATTTTAAAGAAAACCATTGAGGAGGGTGTTGCTCGCCTCAAACCAGAAGGACGTTTTGCAATCATTACCTTCCATTCCTTGGAAGACCGGATTGTAAAAACAACCTTTCGCCAGCAAGCTGACCCTTGTACCTGTCCAAGTCGTCTTCCCTGTGTCTGTGGCAAGACACCCATCGTTTCCTTGGTTTCCCGCAAAGCCATTGAACCGGGCAAAGAAGAGCTTGGTGCGAATCCAAGGTCACGCAGTGCAAAACTACGTTTATGTGAAAAGCTTTAACAATCACATAGTAGGTATTGGGATTCATAGGTAACTCTAAATGTTTGGACATCACCTGCACTAATGATTGACACATAACCTTTAATTTTATATGGGGATTTAAAAATGGCAGAAATCAAAAGATTAAATTCAAGTGTTCCCATGGCAAGTTCAGCTTATACAGCTTCAGCTATGGATGTAGTTTATGAAGGAGAAAAATCAAGACAACGAGCTCGGCGCGTCGAAGTAGCGCTACGAAAATACGCAGCAGCTATGGCTGCGGTGGTAATTGTCTTTTTTATTCTGATGCAGTCGATTGCGATTTACACGGTGCAGCAGAATGTAAGTTCAATTAATAATCAAATCATATCGCTGGAAAGATCCAATGAAACTCTGCGAATGACAGTACTTAAAAGTCAAAACATCGGTGAGACAAAACAAGGGGCTTTGGCTCAAGAATATATAGCCAGAGCTGAGGTTAATCCATTGGCAGTGGATTTAGCCTACGATAATTTTACGAAGTCGGAAACCAAGGAAAAAACGGTGTCTTGGTGGGGAAAGATTTTCGCCTTCACCGAATAAAGACATAAGAAAAACTGAAACCTTATGTTTTCAGTTTTTCTTATTATAGGAATGAGTCAATATTTATACTTTAGAGGAGAACAATTATTAAATCGGGTTCCACCGATCATACCAAGGAGTAACGATGAAAAGTTTTAATCAAAAGAAAATAGGACCTTGGGTAGGCGTCCTGTTTATTGCCTTATTTGTCATCCTGGCCATTAAACTCATTCTTGTGATGACATTGGAT
This sequence comes from Clostridium sp., assembly GCA_012511315.1. Lineage (GTDB taxonomy): Bacteria > Bacillota > Clostridia > Clostridiales > Clostridiaceae > JG1575. The sequence continues at coordinate 1,949 of JAAZGI010000500.1, read as the reverse complement.
GCAGGAGAAATTAAATCAAAAGCCTTTGCACAACTAAGAAGGGAAAGTCAACTACCGGCTCGTCGTGGTGATGTTTTAGATCGCAACGGGAATTTATTAGCCAGTAGTATTTCATCCTTTCAAGCAGAAGCTGATTTATTAACCATGCAACGGATCGCCTTGAAAAAAGAAGAGGTTACTAACTTAACAGCTGAAGAAGAAGAAAAAGTCTTGCAATACGCCAAGGAGTGGTCTGTGGAATTAGATCGTTATTTAGCTGCTGACGCCGATGATATTTATGAAAATATTACTGCGAAGAATAGTGAGGGAAAATTCAAAACCTATGCTTTACTTGGACGCAAAGAAGACGTGGGCTACTTAGAGGCGTTAAAGAACTTTCGGGAAAAATCGGGATTAAATTGGTTGATTCTGACTGATGACACCAAGCGATACTATCCAAACCAGTCAATGTTTGCTCAATCCTTGGGGATTTTAGATACAGAAAATAAGGGACGCTTTGGCCTAGAAGCTTACTATGAGGATTACTTAGCTGGTATTGATGGACTGAAAATTTCAGAAGTAGACCGTTTTTCACAAGATATTCTTTTAACTGAGCCGGTTATTACTCAGCCAGTGGATGGACAAGTATTAGTGACCACAATCGATGAAAAAATCCAGCAAATTGCTGAAGAGGCAGCCTTGGAAGGGTTAGAAAAAAATGAAGCGAAGAACGTTCATATTATTGTAACCGACCCAAAATCCGGTGAAATTCTTGCCATGGTCACAAGTCCTGGTTTCGACTTAAATGAACCCTATAGTATAGAAGATGGCCAGGAGCTGTTGGAAGTATGGAAAAACAACACCATCACCGATGCCTACGAACCAGGTTCAACCTTTAAGATTGTCACGATGGCAGCGGCTTTATCAGAAGGCCTGGTGGATAAAGATGACATCTTTCATTGTCCAGGTTACGTGATTGTGGATGGAGTTCGTATCAACTGTCACAAAAAAGAGGGACATGGCGATCAAAATTACTTTGATATAATATCAAATTCTTGTAACCCAGGTTTTATTGAGTTGGGCCTGCGTCTTGGACCTGAGCGTTTAGGGGAATGGGCAAAGAAGTTTGGCTTAGGCTCTACCCTTGGTTTAGATCTTGGCGGCGAGGGGGCTGGAATTATGGACTTTAAGGCCGGAACCTCAGACTATTCCTTAGCCAACAAATCCATTGGTCAGGCTACCTTGGTTACCTCCCTGCAACTGATTAACAACTTGAATACTGTTTTAAATGACGGGACGCGTACAACGCCTCATCTTATGAAGGAAATACGTAAAGTAGCGCCTGACGGTTCCTTTAAAGTCACGGAGACATGGCGCGAGACCCAAGGAGAACAGATCCTAACGCCAGAAGTGTGCCAGACACTAATTGAGATGTTGGAGTACACTGTATCCTCCGGAGGAAGTCGAGTGGCTCGCATTGAAGGGCTACGAGTTCTTGGTAAAACTGGAACAGCTCAAAAGATCAATCCAGACACAGGTAAATATGAGTTCTATGTGTCATCCTTTGTTGGTGCAGCACCAGCCGATGATCCCAAAATCTCGATATTTGTTGCGGTGGATGAACCAGGTACAGATCGAACATTAGGCAGTCAGGTAGCTGCACCTTTAGCTAAAAAAATCATGGAGGCTTCGATCGAATATCTAAAGTCACCTCAGAACTAAATATTATATCGTGGTATAATATTCAAGCTAACTGGGACTACAGGTTTTAACCACTCATCAAAAATATTTTGCAACAATTGATTAATGTTAGAAATTGATTAATGTTAGAAATTGATTATTGTTAAAAATTGATGAGCATAGAACCCAAGGGATCAAAAGTTTTAGCAAGAAAAAAATTAGTTAGGATGGATTGTTGTGGAAAAATTATTTTTAAAAGAAATTGCACAAGCAACGGATGGGAAAATCCT
>JAAZGI010000499.1 GCA_012511315.1 Clostridium sp. | reverse complement strand
TAGAGGGAAACATCTTTCCTGGAAACACAAGTTTGGCTTTGGCATTGTTCAAATAATGGAATCAAGAAATGCTTTCTGCTATAATAGCCAGATGGAAGAAGTGGAGGAAATCATGAAAAATACACAAGATAATCTACAAGTAAATAAAGAAAACAACCCAACGAATGAAACCAATGAAACAAAACAATACGAGGCACCTGATCGCAGCCAAAGCAATCAGTCGGCTATCACATATAAACATTTTGAAGCCCCTACAGGTATTCCCATCGCTAAGGAAAAAGGAATGCTCTATTATATTGAAACCTGGGGTTGCCAAATGAATGAGGAAGACTCAGAAAAGCTCGCGGGTATGCTAGAGGGAATGGGCTATACCCTTACACCGTTTAAAAATATGGCAGACATCATTATTTTTAATACTTGCTGCGTTCGGGAAAATGCTGAACTTAAAGTTTATGGCAACTTAGGGATGTTGAAAAAGATCAAAGATCAAAAACCTGATTTAATTATTGCCGTTTGCGGTTGTATGATGCAACAAAAGGGCGTAGCGGAGCATATTCTCAAACGCTATCCCTATGTTGATATTGTATTTGGAACCCATAATGCTTGGAAGTTCCCAGAGTATCTGCAAAAAGCCCAGCAAGAACAAGTCCAGGTCCATGAAGTTAATTCCGATGATTCCTTTATTGTGGAAGGGGTACCCGTTGAACGGACCTCGCAGTTATCAGCCTATGTAACTATTATGTATGGTTGTGATAACTTCTGCTCCTACTGCATCGTACCCTATGTGCGTGGGCGAGAAAAATCTCGTACACCAGAGGCCATTTTAGCTGAAGTACGAGACCTGGTAGAACAAGGTTATGTGGAATTTACGCTCCTTGGTCAAAATGTTAATTCTTATGGCAAACGATTGGAAGAACCCGTTAGCTTTGCCGAGCTTTTGATGATGGTAAATGAAGTTCCTGGGGTAGAGCGTCTCAAATTCATGAGTAGTCACCCTAAAGATATTGGCGACGATGTTATTAAGGCCATGGTGGAAGGGGAGAACATCACCGAACAGATTCACCTACCAGTCCAAAGTGGATCTACTCGCATCTTAAATATTATGAACCGAAAATATACCAGGGAAGATTATTTAGAAATTATTGGGAAGGTCCGCAAAGCCATTCCTAATGTTTCAGTTACCACGGATATTATTGTCGGTTTTCCCGGAGAGACGGAAGAGGATTTTGAGGAGACCTTATCTTTATGTGAAGAAGTGGGCTTTGATTCTGCCTTTACCTTTATCTACTCAAACCGAAACAATACACCAGCTGATCGTATGCCCAATCAAATTCCTAAAGAAGTAAAGCATGAGCGCTTTAACCGGCTCTTAGAAGTGATTAATCGCCGAGCCATGGAAAGAAACCAAGTCCTTGTCGGGGATACCTTTGAAGTCTTGGTGGAAGGCCCCAGTAAGAACAATGACCAAGTCCTAACTGGCCGCACTCGCACGGGCAAACTGGTCAATTTCCCAGGACTAGCTTCTTGGGTCGGCCAAATGGTAGATGTTCGAATTGTTAAAGCCAACTCCTTTAACCTTTACGGTGAACCAGTTTAAATTAGCTGCCCAATCCTGGGATGAAGGTCTTGCTTATAATTAGCCTTGAGTCCCTTAAAACTATGTTCTTTTGCAACTGTACCTAAAACGGCAGCTCTTAGAACATAGTTTTTTTATATCGAAGACATCCGTGATACAAGACACCCATGCTTAAAGAAGTCCGTGCTTAAGGAAGTCCATGCTTAAGGAGGTCTA
>JAAZGI010000498.1 GCA_012511315.1 Clostridium sp. | reverse complement strand
TGAAGAATTTGTCAAGAGTGAACTTTCTTTAGCCTCAGACTCTGCCCTCGTGATGATTTGAACCTCTCCTGTTGTCCCAGCCAGTCTACAGCCACTTAAAATCAGAATACAGGACAACAGCACCAGTGTGCATTTAAAGATAAAGTGATTTCCTTGTTTCTGTTTAGACATTAATAATTCCTTCATACCAACCCCTCCGCTACTATTATTCAATTAATGTCTGTATTTAAAACTCATCATAATTTCCTTCGTATATGATAAGTGAAACATCTTTTTTAAACTGAGTAAATATTTATGATGGTCTAAAAAAGCACTCAAAATTAGGGCTCAAAATTAGAATTCTTAACATGGAAATTTTCTACTTTTAAAAACCTGTACATTTATTGTTTACCCTATTCTTTTTTTGAGAGATTTTTACATTTCAGTATTCTTTTCCATTCTTATCTAATTTACATAGTTATTTTAGATTGAATTTGATATAATTTTAAGAGATGTGTAGTGATGAATGGTGTATACTATTTAAATGAAATAAATTAATCTATTTTGATAAGAACAGGAGGAGGTGCTTCATGTTCAAACAAAAACTAAATTTCACTTCTTTTAATCTATGGACTATGGTGCTGATTCTTGCTCTTATATTGGCAACATTTAATCCATTTTTCCTTGTACAAGTTCATGCAGTCGAACAGATTCCAACCATTCCCACTGTGAATGCTCAATCAATCTATGTCATGGATGCCCGAACTGGTACTGAGCTATATGCCAAGCAACCAGACGAATATATTTCCACAGAAGCCTTGTTGCCTCTTTTAATTTCAATGGTAGTTCTAGACGAAAAAAATCTTGATGATAACCTCCTAATAAATAGCATGGCTCAAAACATGAGTACCCAAATAACTGGTAATTCTGGTAAAGTTGGCTTAGAAGATGGTGAACGGTTATCTGTTCGTCAGTTATTAAGCGCTCTGCTCATGGCTCAATCCCAAGATGTAGTTGTCGCTTTATCGGGAATCTTTAGCGATGATGCTGAATTTATCAGTAAAATTCAAGACAAGGTAACTGAATTTGGGCTTCAAAAGACAAAAATTACATCTCCTTTAAATGGTTCCACCCTGACTGATCATACAACCACACGAGATTTAGGTTTGGTGATGCAAAAGTTTTTAGAATATCCTGAGTTGGTTGCAATTAATGGTCAAGCTGATTTTTCTTTTACTCCCAACAATATGGTTCCAGAACCTCGAACCATCCAAAATAGCAATCTTCAATTTAAAAAAGATAGTGATCTTTACTTATCAGAACTCATTGCCGGACAGTACGCTTCCGCAAATTCTGAACGACCACAAAACAATAGCTATGTTGGCGCTGCTAAAAATACTCAGGGATTATTTATTGTTGCCTTAGGCGGTTCTTTAGAGTCTCAAGACAACTATTCCAATTCTGAAACATTATTTGAATGGGCCTTTAACCACTTTAAAGCTGTCTTGCTCATAGAAAAAGATGAAATTTTATCCTCTCTTCCCTTAGCAGACGGAAACTCATTGGGTTTACGAGCAGAAAAGGATGTTTATCATTTAATCAATGCGTCACTTATTAAACCTGCTTTTTCTTTAAATCTAAATCCTGGAGAATCTTTACAAGACACTGTCGAAAAAGATCAAGTGGTGGCCACCGCTGAAATTATCATCCAAGGTCAAAAAGATGTTAGCATCGGTACTGTTAACCTCTTAGCCAATCGCTCTGCTAATTTAATGGAAGAATCCTCTCTCCCCTTAGAAAAAAGTTTTTCTGATAGGATTTTAGGTTGGGTTTTAAAAGTAGGTGTAGTCTTACTATTTATCGCTTCCCTCATCTTTATTATTCGAACAATCAATTTAATGCGC
>JAAZGI010000497.1 GCA_012511315.1 Clostridium sp. | reverse complement strand
CATCAATTTCCTGAAAGATAAATGGGTTTCCTAAAGCTCCTCTGGCAACCATTATTCCATCGCATCCAGTATTTTTAAACAACTCCAGAGCATCCGCTCCACTAAAGATGTCACCATTGCCAATGATCGGCACAGAAACTGAATCTTTAATTTTACGAATAATTTCTCGGTCACTCTCTCCTGAATAAAATTGATCTCGATAGCGACCATGAATTGTCATCATCTTTGCTCCAGCCCCTTCCATTCGTTTTGCAAAATCCAAAGCGGTTTCGTCACCTAGTCCAAATCCCCTTCGGAATTTGCAAGTAACAGGTTTTGTGACGGCCTTAGAAACGGTACGAATAATTTCAGCTGCCAGCCTCGGGTCTTTCATCAAGGCGGCTCCTTCAAGATTTTTAATCAGTTTAGGTGCCGGGCAGCCCATGTTAATATCAATGAGCACAATCTCAGGCCGATCTTCAAAGCTGGCTGCAATCTTAGCTAATATTTCAGGATCATTTCCAAATAGTTGAACTGCAATCTTGGTTTGATTCGGTGCTAAGCGCAACAGTGTTTCGGTGTTGGCATTTTTATAGTGCAAGGCCTTGGCACTCACCATCTCTGTATAGGTTAAATCTGCTCCTAATTCCGTAAGAATTCCACGGTAAGTCCGGTCAGTGACACCAGCTAAAGGGGCCATCAGTACAGGACCAATACTTACTTTATCCGTTAAATGAATCATAGCTCCCCTCTCTAGCATAGTCTATGCATTAAAGAGCAGCTAAACAGCTGCTCTTTAATGTCTGATTGTTTTAATAACAAACTTAATTTTAACAATATTTGGGAGTTTGTCAAGATTACGTTTACATTATTTTAGATGTTTACGAAAGCTTAACCTTATAACTAGCCTCTCTTGCCTTAATTTTACATCAACCCGAGAGACAGGTCTTGTAGAACCTACTGAGAAACTAGCCACCTAAATTGAAAACCTACCGAACACCTATGGCAATTTTGTGACACCCTATGTAGCATCTATCCAACCTCTACCTAAAACCCTCCGCTAAGCTTAATTCCAATGATAAGGTCTTCCCTTACATATTTATCAATACTAAGGCAATTACCGTTAGAAGGATGGCTACTTGGTTTTTACGGGCTATCTTTTCTTTAAATATTAAAAAGCCACCGATATTAATCAATACAATACTACCTGCACTGTATATCGGGAAAGCTACGGATGTTTTAAGAGTCGCCAATGACATGATTAAAAAGTAGGATGAAAATAGGTTTGGTATCCCGACGGCAAAGCCTGTGAAAATATCTTTTCTTGTAACTTCCCCTTTATCTCTTATGGTATAAAAAACACTAAGTAGAAAAGCTACAAAAAATATTGCAAAAAGAAAAACATCCTTATAATCATTTAACGCATACTTTTGATAAATTTTATTAGAAAACTCAGCCATGCCACCAAAAATGAAAAGAAGAATGATGGTTGGTTTGATATCAAACTTTTCCAAAGATTTTGGCGAAAGATTAACAATTAAAATACTCACCAATGAAAGGATGATGCCGAGCCACTGAATACTCGTCGGAAGTTCTTTCCAAATTATGATGGACAAAATCATCGGAATTAATATTCCAAGCTTTGCAATGGTTCCGGAAATGCCCACTCCATTTTCTCGAACACTCTTTTGATAGTATATAAAAGAGAGAAAAAAGAATGACCCTGAAATGCCTCCCACAATTAATCCCCAAATAATACTTGAGTAAGGGGATAGGATGTAGGCATTATGATTAGATATTAACTTAAACTCCTCT
>JAAZGI010000496.1 GCA_012511315.1 Clostridium sp. | reverse complement strand
TCGGCGATTAATTAGTTTGTTTCGATTTTTCCCTACCTTAACATGACCTTCATGGACATAGATAAGCCGTAGCTCCTGATTCCCTTAGTGCTGCGTTGCGACATGATCTTCATCCGCTTCAATATAGATTCGCTTTACAGCTCTTTTCTCCGGTAGAGGACACTCGGATGATTCAATCATGCCCTGACGATGGACATAGTTCATAACACTAGTTCTACTATGAATTCCAGTGTATTCAAAAAGGTTCACCGTCATTTGATATGACATTTCATTAGCATGTTTGAGTAGCTGTACTTGAAGCTCTTGTCCTGTTCGTTGATGAGGTGTCACATTAATTCGGTCATCAACTAAGTGTGAATATTCCTTGGTTTGTCGATGCTTAAAATAGGTCCTTTCATACTGGATTGGTCCTAAAAGAGTCGCTATGGTTTTCGGTTGCTTCCGTCGCTGGATGTTCCAATCTTTTTTCCGATTCTCTGATTCTACTAAGCTTTGGTCTAAGATTTCAATAACTTGTTGAATAATCTTACGTCCTAGTTCATCGGTTTTTTCTTTTACAGAGGTCACAAGAGAGCCCATGTCCAGGGTTTCAGTCAAGCTTAGAATATGTTCTTCACTTATTAACTTTAAAAGATAGGTGATAGTTGGGTCAGTTTCTGATATTATATTCATGAGAATAAGTCCTTTCGTGTGAGATGTGTTGTAGTTAATTACATTCTAACACTTGGGCTTATTCTTTTATTTTCCAACTGACAATAACTTTACACTAACGTATACGTAAGATTTCAAAAGAAACTGGCCATGCTCGAGAAACTGTAAAAGCTTATGTTGAGCAAGAAAACTTCAACCTTAAAGAACCAATAAAACGAACGAGGACTTGTAAATCAGATCCTTACAAAGACATCGTTCGACAATGGCTTATTGCAGATCAGACAGCGCCCAAGAAGCAGCGCCACACTGCTAGAAGAGTTTTCCATCGACTGAAGGAAATGGAAGAACAGAAAGGAAAAACTCTAGATGTTAAAGAGCGAACCATCCGTGACTTAGTTAGGAACTTAAAACAAGAGTTGGAGCAAAGTTCTATGGCGTCTCTCCCTCTATTACACCCAGCGGGAGAGGCTCAGGTTGACTTTGGACAAACTCATTTCTACGAACGAGGCATTAAATATGTAGGCAACCACTTAGCATTAACAATGCCCCACTCTGACGCCAAATTTGTTCAGCTTTTTAAAGGCCAAACTTTTGAGTGCTTAGCTCAAGGATTATTAGATATATTCAATCATATAGGTGGTGTCCCAACAGTTATTCGCTTTGACAACATGTCAACCGCTGTTAAAACCATCAAATCATATGGCGAGCGTGAGGTGCCAGAGCATTTACCTCCATTATTTGAGTATGAGTTAGACTTTAAAGCTTATGGAAAACTAATGGGTGATCAGCTATGCAAGAGTTAATTAAAGATCTTTGTAAGCAGCTTCGGTTAGGAGCGCATATTGCCGAAAGTTATGACGATATTCAAGCAACAAGTAACGAAGAATTTCTATATAAAATTTTAAAAGAAGCAGTTGAAGCTCGTGAAACAGAGCGGAAAAATAGATACATAAAGCAAGCAGGCTTTGACTTGATAAAATCTTTCGAGGGATTCGATTTTTCAGGGGTAACACTTCCAAGTGGCGTATCGCAAGAGATTCTTAGGTCCTGTGACTTCGTCAAAAACAAACAAAACTTGATTCTTTATGGAAGGCCTGGGACAGGTAAAACACATTTAGCCACCGCGCTAGGTGTTGAAGCTTGCACATTAGGGCATAAAACCTTATATTTTAAAACCAGTCGTTTGGTGAACTTACTAAGTGAAGCACGAAAAACAAATACTGAAGCAAGATTTTGGAAAAAACTGAGCCAAGCAGAAGTACTAATATTAGATGAATGGGGATATATAC
>JAAZGI010000091.1 GCA_012511315.1 Clostridium sp. | reverse complement strand
GATAGCTTGGTAAATAAGAGACACCGCTGTTAGTAAAGAAATACGCTATCAAGTATGCTCTATTCCCAAGAAGCTCCCACTTCAAGCGTTAAAACCGTTAGGTTTAGCTAAGTGGTGAGTAGTTCACTAAGTGAAATTGAAGCTGCAACCGGTGACAAAAAGAAAGCATTGTTCCAAGACTTGTACGCTAAACTTCACGGACATCATGAAGCCGAAGAAACAGTGATCTTTCCTAAAGCTAAAGAAGCAGTTAAGGGGGAAGATGAAGAACTCGTTCTTGAAATGATTGAAGAGCACAGCTTAGCCAGTTACCAATTTAGTGTGGTTGAAAAAACCTTTGTTGACAATGAAACCTGGGATGCTAAATTTAGTGTTTTAAAAGAAGTACTAGAGCATCACATGAAAGAAGAAGAGGATGAATTTTTACCTCTCGCCAGAAAACTGTTTTCAAGCGAAACCTTAAATGAACTATATGATGAATTCGAGAAAGTCATGGACAAAAAAGAAAAGGAAAAAGAAAAAGATCTTGCTTAAATGATAATTAGTTCAATTAGTTTTGAAATTAAACTGGTGGAATAAATAAAAGTGCCCCAAAAGTGGATTATGGAATCCCTTTGATGGGCACTTTTATTTAATGACTTTTAAATTAATTCAGTGTATCTAAGTTTATAGGGGGAAAACTTTGTTATACTATTAGCCGAGCTAAAGATCAGAAGACGCAGTTTAGCAATATAAATTCTGTACTTAGGTACTAAGAGAAAGAGAGTAGGGTTCGAAGAGTGAACTGGTGTAGCAATGAAATCAAATCTATCACGTAATTTTATTAAATATACAACCTCCAATATGCTGGCAATGTTAGGGGTGTCTTTTTATGTCGTAGCTGACACATTTTTTATAGCTAAAGTGTTAGGTCCGGTGGGGCTAACAGCTTTAAACTTTGCTATTGTTATATTCTTTTTAATCCATGGGATTGGACTCATGCTGGGGACCGGCGGTGCCATTGATTTTTCAGTGCGTGTTTCTCGTAAGGACGGCTCTGGGGATGATTCCTTCATGAGCGCGATGACCTTAGCAGCATTATTTTCCCTAGGCTTTATTTTAGTCGGTGCAATATTTTCGAAAGACATCTCCTTATTTCTTGGAGCGGATGATACCACTTTTGCGTCAACTCAGATTTATGTTAAGACCCTACTTTACTTTGCACCATTCTTTATAGCAAATAATATCATGCTGGCTTTTGTTCGAAATGATCATAATCCAACTCTCTCCATGAATGCTATGCTGATTAGTAGTATGGCCAATATTGCTTTAGACTATATCTTTATGTTTCCCTTAGGCATGGGAATGTTTGGGGCAGTTCTAGCTACAAGTCTGTCGCCAGTGATTAGTTTAATGATTTTAATGCTGCATTTTCGAGGTGGCAAGAGTCGTTTTAAATTTCACTTAAAGAAACCTAACTTTCCACACCTAAAGCGAATTATGAAATTAGGGACCCCGGCTTTGATCACCGAACTGGCAGCAGCCATCACCATGTTTACTTTTAATCTCGTTATCATGGGGCTGGCCGGAAATATTGGAGTGGCAGCTTACGGAGTGATCGCAAATGTGGCTGTTTTTGCAACCGCCTTATATGGAGGCTTAGGCCAAGGGGTTCAACCATTAGCCAGTCGATATTTTGCACTTGGAGACGAGAAGTCTTTGAAACATACTTTAAAATACGGCGTCATAACAGTATTTTTAATTGCCTTTTTATTGGTGGGTACGGTGTTTCTTTTCTCGGAGCAGATTGTTGCTATTTTTAATGAGGAGAACAACCGAGAACTCGCTAATATCGCTAACCATGGAATTAGAATATATTTTATGGGCTTCTTTTTTGGCGGTCTAAACATCCTCTCAATTTCCTATCTCAGCGCGGTATTAAAGACTCGAGGTGCAGTAGCGGTCTCTGTGCTCCGCAGTTCTATAGTGCTAATTCCAATGGTTTTACTTCTTAGCCAAATATGGGGACTTACCGGAATTTGGTTTTCATTTATTGTGACAGAGTTTATTGTGTTTTTGCTGACACTTGCCGGGATTAGACATTCAAAGAATAAAGTTAAATTGGTCTAGTGGGTGACTACTGCTCGACAGATGATTACCAAATAGAATTGCAGCTAGGTGTATCAACATAGCAAGCGTGGAATGATATAATTAAAACTGGTTCTTTTATAGAACCTTTATTTTTTGTGACAACAAGGAGAAATCAGAAATGAAACATAAAGATGTTTTGGAATTAAGGCGACGACTTAAAAAAGATGAGATTACTATTAGTCAAATGAGTGGCTGTTATGTAAATAGTGAAAAAAATATAGTTACCAGCTACCGTGAAACCTTTTTAAACTTAGAGGAGTCTGAGTTGTTTAAATATATGGAGTTAGCAAAAAAAACGATTTCGGGAAAGTTAGGGAATAACCTAGTAGAGTTAGGATTTCGCAAAGACGGTGGGCAAGAGCGACAAACCCAATTAATGAGACTTAAAACCAGTCATTTAAAAGATGACGAACAGTTAATGGACTTTTATCAACTGGTGATGGATAACTTTCAGTACACAGGAAACTATCTAATCCTTCTTTTCTCGGATGCCTATGATGTGATGAAGCGAACCACGGACAATCAAAAGCTCGATGAATCAGAAGAAACTTATGAATATATTATATGTGCTATTTGTCCTGTGGCTTTATCAAGTCCTGGTCTTCACTACGAGCCAGAAGAACAACGTATGAAAGCTCACCAAAGAGACTGGATGGTGGGGCCGCCGATTCACGGTTTCCTATTTCCAGCATTTTCAGAACGTAGTGCCGATGTGAATCATGCGATGTATTATACTAAGAACCCTAAAGAACCCAACCGCGAATTTATGGAAAGTGTTCTTGGCTGTGAACCCCTTCGAACAACAGCAGAACATCGAGAAGTATTAGAAATATTATTAAGAGAAGCGGTAGGTTTTGAAGATGAAGCAGCTGAGAAGGTAATGGTTAATTTTCAAGAAAGCCTCCAAACCATTGTTCAAGAACAAGAAGAATTCAGTGAAGTTGAGTTTGATGAACCTTTATTACTGACATCAGAGAAAATCCAGGATATTCTGGCAGAAAGTGTTTCAGAAGAGGTTTTAGTTAAAGTGGATCAGGTCTATGGGAACTACTTTGAGGATGACCTGCCACAAGCTGACCGCATTTTAGATCCTAAAATTATTAAAAAAGGCGAACAGATGAAAAAAGAACAAGCCTTAACGAAACAGGTAGAGAATCTTATGATTAAACTAGAAGAGGTTCAATCAAAACCACAAGTAACTGATGAAGACGAGGACATTGATTCAGCGGAGGCGGATGGAGAGCAAGGGAATAGTAAGAAAGAATATGATATTAGCCTCCAGGTTAAGCCAGAAAAAGTTTCTCAAATCAAAGCCCAAGTTATTGATGGCAAAAAGTGTATTGTTATTCCAGTGGATGACAATGAAGAAGCTACAGTGAATGGAGAAGTAGGGCTGCTATAACCAAGTCAATTTTGTAATTAATGATAGATGTACAATAAAGCTTATAAGTGAGGGAAGAGACAAGGAGTTAGCAAAGACAATAGAAAAACCCAATTCCTTTTTCGCGGATTAAGAAGCCTCAATAAGATGAAAATGACATAAAAAGACCATTCTTTGCGGCCACAAGCCTTAAGAATGGTCTTTTTATATTAGATTAGAATTCACAGAACAATGATTGGGTTAGGAACTCAAATTTTTGTTCTCGGTCTGATTGCCTTGGTGGTCCTGACCATTAGATGTTTGCTGCAACTGATAATCATCCAGTTGCATTTCTTCTTTGATCATTTGGCGAGCATTATGTGTAATTTCCGTTGGATAACCTAAAAGATCCAGGATTTTTATGGCATTGGAAGTTCCTGAAATGCCTTCTCGTAGTCGGTAGTCAAAGGTTAAGCCCTCACTACCGACTTTTTCAGTGAAATAAAACTTTCGGAAGTTGCCCGTAGCATAGGTGATGATATCCCGATCATGGGTTGCAAGAATTAAAAAGCAATTATGTCTTTGGATATAATCAATAATTTGCACCGATGCACTAATACGTTCGGTGGGATTTGTGCCACGAAACATTTCATCCAAGATGAATAAGCCAGGAACATCTCTATCTAATTGATTAATAATGCGGAGAACCGCTTCAGCTTCAGCCATAAAATAACTTTTACCGGAGAGAACGTCATCGCCAGGGTCAATGGAGGTCATGACTTGAAATGGACTAGCTTCGTAGGAGGTAGCTAAAACCATGTAAAGTGTCTGTGCCATGATAGCGTTTAGACCGAGAACTCGCATAAATGTAGATTTCCCACTCATATTACTACCAGTAAGAATTAAGCCTTGATTGTGGAGTTCCATTGAATTAGGAACACAGTCTTCGATTAAAGGATGGACGGCATCAACCATTTTTAAGTGAGCTTTTTTACCGGAGAGGACAGGTTTTGTCCAAGGCTCATTATATTGATCTAGGTCATCTCGATAGGCGGCAATGGAAAGGAGGGCATCGACATAGCCAACAGCCCAAACAAAGGCTCTAAGCTTTACATTATCATTTTTAAGGCGAGCTTGAGTTCTATAATAAAGAACTTGTTTAATAAGAAATAATTGGGAGATATAGTCCAAAATATCTACCCGCGCTAGCAGGGAAAAGAAGCGGAAGCTATCAAATAGGGGTTTTACAGCTTTTAGATGTTCTCCTAAACCGGGACTCATTTCAGCTAAATCTGGGTCTTCCGAAATGCGCACACCGGCTTTTAAAACATTCATTAAATTCATCATTGAAGCCATTTGGAAGGCAATACCACCCTTGAAAGAAAGACCTTTCACCTTGCGAAGCTTGGATAAATCTTCTCTTCTTTCTACCCACCAAGCCAATAGAGCGTTAACCAGGAGCATAGGGAGCACCAACATTAGGGCAGTTTCCATACTTCGGGTGATAATAGAAAAAAGAATCAGCCCGAAAAGAATTAAGCCAAAAACAATCATTAAGATTAGTAGGCCTGGTGCAACAGAATACTCCATCAAAAGAGGAATCATATAATCGGAGGAAACTTCATAGCCGCAATCAGCAAGAGTCTTTTGAGCTCGATTGCGAAGCTTTTCGTCCCTTCTGAGTCGTTCTATGAAGCTGTCGCGCATAGACAACTCCATGGGATTAACTAAAGGATCCAGCATAGTATTCCATAAAACATTAGCACCAGGGGACGTGTAGGTTCGATCAACATCGGCGTAAACTTCTTCTAATCCTAGGTCTTCCACGGTGATGGCATCTAAATGATGCGGGCCTTTAATGCCGAACTCTTCCATGAAAGTTGCATTACGGTCGTAGTGCTGGAAGTCATGGGGGCGCTGAGGCCAAGACTCAAGGGCACGTTTATAAAAACTTTTACTCATTATAACCTCCGAAAAACTGATTCAATATGTACTAATTCCTTTCCTACTATAACATAAAGTTAAATCAGCAAAATAATCCTAGGTTGATAAAAAGAAAGGGAGAACCTGGTCAAGGTTAAAAAAAATTTGACAGATACACCTTGCAAAGGTAATATAGTCATAAAGACTATATTCAACATGAACATAGGAGGGGAAATGAATATTGAAGGGTCATCATTAAGTCACATTAAAAACAATCAAATGGAGCGTTTCATTGAAGTATGCCTATTGGTTCTTTTAAAAGAGCAGCCAGGTTATGGCTATGGTCTCATTGATGAGTTGGCTGGTTTTGGATTTGATCCAGCTCAGTTAAATGTCAGTACCCTGTACCGATCCCTGCGAAAAATGGAAAAAGAAAAGCTCGTTACTTCTAAATGGGAAAGTGGCGGGCAGGGACCACGGCGGAGAGTTTACGAAATAACAGATCAAGGTGTTGAGGATTTACACGAGTGGATTCAAATTTTGAAAAAGCGGAAAAAAAGAATTGAGCAGCTTATTATACGCTTCGACCAATTAGAAAGCGAGGAAGGGAAAAATGAAGGATAAGCTTTTTACCAATGCCGTACGAATTGTATTCTTGGGGCTTTTTATCTTTATTTTAAATCAGGGCAAGCCGATTCTTTGGTTGGCCCTATTTGGAATAAGTCTTTTAGTGGCCATATTCTTCGGTCGAATTTTCTGCGGATGGATTTGTCCCATGAATACCTTCATGGTCGGAACAGAGTGGATCACTGATCGCTTAAAAATCAAAAAAAAGAAATCGCCTCCTTGGCTTGAAAGTGGATGGCTTCGCTGGGTGGTTTTACTTGCAAGCGTCTTGCTTATGGTGGTTGGTAAAAGATTTTTGCAGAAGGATATTCCTGTTTTGATCATTCTTTTGATCGTGTCTGTTTTGATGACACTGCGCTATAAGGCTGAAGTTTTTCACAACAAGGTTTGTCCCTTCGGGATTTTACAAGGGTTCACCGGACAATTTGCAAAACTTAGTCGCAGAGTCGATTCAAATGCCTGCATCGGTTGTAAAAAATGCGAGACCGTTTGTCCGGCAGAGGCTATTTTAGTGGATGGACCAACAAGAAAAGCTCAAGTTAACGCTAAACTTTGCCACCAATGCACAAATTGCACCTTAGTTTGCCCGACAAAGGCGATTGATTACGGTAAAAAGATTACTTTTAACCCAACTTCATCAGTTCATGGGCTATAGGTAACATCATTAACAAAGCCTTTAAAGCTGATAAAGGAGATCTGCCTTTTTTCTTTCCTGGAGTAGATCAAATACGGGAACTATATAGAAGTAAATCTTTAAAGGGAGCTAAGAGAAAGTCTTGGAAAAAACCTAAATGTATTTACATTACTCCGACTAAACTTGTGAGCAAGATGAAATAGAAAACTAATGGAACATATCGATATAAAAAGATAAAAGATCGTCAAAAATGATAAAAGATCAAAAAGATAACATGTAAAAGATAATAAATAAAACTCCGTCACTCAGGTGAGAATAGCCTCGCTTAGGTGATGGGTTTTTAATGAAAAAGGAGAAAACGAGATTGAATATTGCACTATATCTTGTTACGGCATTTTTATTAGGCTTGTCCTGGTTTAAGGATCGAGGCAAGACTGGAAAGGCTTTAAAGAAAGCTTGGCGAGCATTTGAAAATATATTACCCGAGTTTTTAGTTGTTATTCTAGTTGTTGGAATTCTGTTGGCTCTGGCGGATCCTGAAATGATTTCAGCTATCATTGGTTCTGGCTCTGGTTGGATGGGGGTTGTTTTGTCAGCTATTGTGGGTGCAATCACCTTAATCCCAGGATTTGTAGCTTTTCCGATGGCCTCATTGCTTCTACAAGGGGGAGCTGGAGTCATGCAGATTGGTGCCTTTGTTTCCAGCTTGATGATGGTGGGAGTGGTGACTATGCCGGTAGAAATGAAATATTTTGGGAAAAGGCTCACCTTCTATCGCAATGGAATCGCTTTTTTATTTTCTTTTATAGTAGCTTACGCAATCGGATTGGTGGTGCAGTAGGATGAAAAAAATATTGAAAAGATATAGAGGGTTCCTCCTTGCAGTGGTCGCCCTCTTGGCATTAACTGTTTATAACCGAGAATTGGGAATGAATGCTTGGAATGTTACAGGCTATACTTTAAAAGAAATGCTGTTGGTGATTCCACCAATTTTTGTGTTATTAGGGCTCTTAGATGTTTGGGTGCCCCGTCAAACCATGGTTAAGTACATGGGAGAAGAATCGGGTGTGATCGGTGTAGTTTTATCCTTCTTGCTTGGTTCAGCTGCAGCGGGTCCGTTATATGGCGCATTTCCGGTAGCAGCAGTGTTCATGAAAAAAGGAGTTAAATTCAGTAACATCTTGATTTTTATTGGAGCTTGGTCCACAACGAAGATTCCGATGCTCCTGTTTGAAATATCTGCCTTAGGCTATAAATTTGCTTTAACTAGGTTGCTGGTAGATATTCCAGGTATCATTCTTATTGCTTTTATTTTGACAAAGCTCATGCCTGAAAAAGAAATCGCTGCTCTATATAAAAATGCAGAAAACTTTGATCATTAATGGATAGGTTTTTAGTAAAGCTAGAATTGATAAGAAAAATTTAAAGCTCCACTGCTGGTGAATCATTTACAATTTATGGACGAAAACCAATTTAGAAAAGGGAAAAAAGACTTGGATTATGCAAAAGTATTTGCATAATCCAAGTCTTTTTACTGTTCTTACTAAATCAATTTTGGAGTAACAGTTTATATATCCGTTAAATATTGATTGCCAAAATATTGATTAGTCTACAATAACAAAACGATCATTAAATTCTTCAACCTCACCAATCACACCGAAGGCAACGGGAGATGATTTAAGATTTTCTAAAAGAGCAGGTACTTCTTCGGGAGACAGACTGATTAATAGTCCACCAGAAGTTTGGGGATCATATAAAAGATCTTGCAGAACAGAATCAATGTCTGAACCCATTTGGATGCGATTTTCAAAGAAGGTGCGGTTTTTGTAGGCACCAGCTGGAACTAATCCCATTGCAGCATATTCCCTAGCTTCGGATATCATTGGAATGGCTTCACTATTAATCCGAATGGTAACATCACTGCCTTCGGCCATTTCCACTGTATGTCCCAATAAGCCGAATCCAGTAATATCGGTGACACTATGGACCGTGTTCAATTCCTTGATTGCATTTGCTCCGTAACGATTAAGAGTTGTCATCGATAAAATGGCAGCTTCAGTGGCGTCTTTACTGGCTAGTTCCCCTTTAATAGCTGTATTGATAACACCCACTCCTAAAGGTTTGGTGAGAACCAAAACGTCTCCTGGCTTAGCTCCGCCATTGGTCATAATTTTATCTGGGTGAACAAAGCCAGCTACGGATAAACCATATTTGGGCTCATCATCGGAGACACTGTGACCTCCAGCTAGGACAGCTCCTGATTCGTTGACCTTATCTTGACCGCCTTTCAAAATTTCAGACAAGATGGATGGATCAAGACAATCTGGGAAACAGACGATATTTAAAGCTAGAATGGGATCGCCACCCATCGCATAAACGTCACTTAAAGAGTTGGCAGCGGCAATCTGACCAAAAGTATAGGGGTCGTTAACAATGGGGGTGAAGAAATCCAAGGTTTGAATCAAAGCCACTTCATCGTTTATTTTATAAACAGCAGCATCGTCAGAAGTTTCCACACCCACTAATAGGTTGGGATTATTTGGTTTATCTAATTTGCACAGCACCTGTGCAAGGATCTCTGGTGAGATCTTAGCGGCTCAGCCAGAGGTTTTTGCTAATTCAGTTAATTTAATATCCAAAGGTACATTCCTCCATTATATTTTCTCTAAGAATATGTCCAAAATAGACTTAGGAAATGTGAGTGCATTTAAAATGCAAGTCAACACTAACTATTTTACCATTAGTTTGTTAACTCCATAATAATAATCGAGTTAAATTTAGAAGAAATGGCTAAACTTTTGAGATTATGAAAAGCAGACTCATTTAATTCCCTAAAAAGTTCTTTTCAATGGAAGCCAAGGTTTTAAACAAGGTGTCTCAAACAAATGAAAGACGTAAAATAAAGGAAGGAAGGTCAGTTAAATAAAGAATCTTTAAATAGCTTAGAGTAATAATGAGAAGTTTAATGATAGTTTACTTTGACGAAGCTAAGAATAAGCAATAAAATAGAAACAAGAAAACGTTACCAAAACGTCTTGGTGGATTGCAGAATTATTCAAAATAAAAAAGGAGATTAAAATGGTTGACGTGAAAAAATCTGGGAAAACTATACTCATTCTGCTCATTATGGCAGGCCTTTTAACTTTGCTATTGGCTCTGGTTTTTAAAGGCTTTGACAGGCTTCACGAGATGAGCACTTTTTCAGGACTAATATTTTTCGTAATCGGGGTCATATTTATTGCAGGAAGATCCATTGCTAGGACTAATGATACAAGCTGGCAATCCATGCAGGTGCGACAGCATATGTCTCACAAAGAGTTTTATCAAGATGATATGAAAAATACTAATGAGGGTTTAAACTTGGCTGTGTTGTTTATCATTGTGGGGTGCATCTATTTCTTTTTACCTGCTCTTATAAAATAAATAAAGAAAAAACAGATATAAATCAAAATAGACAGATTTAACGAAAATAGGCAGAAGTCGCCCATCCTCTATAGGTGGGTGATGAATGCTATTCCGTATGAGGGTTATTTTTAGTCACTCGAAAGGCGATATAATAAGCTTATTGTCTTTTGACAACTGGCGG
>JAAZGI010000001.1 GCA_012511315.1 Clostridium sp. | reverse complement strand
GGTTGCGAAAATTCTCCAATACATTAACGTCATCTAGTTCCAAATAATCATCATGATCAATTAAATGATACCAACCAACCAGTTCGCCATTTAAATGCAGCTTGGTATAGTCGGGGAGTTCTTTCTTTGTTTCCTCCACCAGAAGATTTTTGATTAGGGATAAATCAAGAGGGTGTTCTTCTTGAGCTTTTTTTAGTAGAACTAAAGCCGGAGCAACAAGGGTTGCTAAATCCGATTCGTCGCAGGGTAAAAATTTTAAGGGGTCAAAGGGTAGGGATTCCATTCCATTATCGCACAAAGACATATTTCCACTCATTGGAGAGATGTTCTGAATAACTATAGTCATCATAATCAAAATTTTTAAGGTCTTCTTTTTTATTTGCTTTGCTCTTGACCATATAGCGAGCCATAGAGCCACGGGCGATTTTTGAGTATAGAGGAATTCCGGTAGGTTTTCCTTGACGAATTTCTTTGAATTCAATATCTAAGACAGGAATGTCGATGGTTTTTAGCTGAAGCACTTTGTTATACTCCACTGATGCCAGATTAACCACAAAGTCAGCGGCCGGACTTTTAAGGAGCTGCTTTGCCACTTGATCATCCCAGAATTGATAAAGGTTGTTTCCCTTCTTTGTTTTTAGCCGTGTGCCCATTTCTAAACGGTAGGGTGAGATTTCATCACGCAATCGAAGGATACCGTAAAGACCAGATAAAATTCGGATATGCTTATCGGCATAGGCAATATCATCCTCTGTAAAATCATCAATAGCTAAGCCATTGTAAACATCTCCGGCAAAAAGCCAGCCAGCAGGGTAACGGCGAGCCTTCTTAAAGCCATTAAATCGATCGTGATTAAGAATAGCCAGTTTTTCTGAGATGTTCATTAAATCCATCAAATCAGCTACATCCATTTTTTTAAGTTCCGCTAGCAACTGGTTTGTTTGTTTTGGAAAGAGGGGTTGGGTGGTCTTTATATTAAAATTTTCTTCCCGCATTGTTTTAGCGGGTGATAATACTGCAATCATTAAAAATCTCCTTGTATTGTTATATTCCGAATACATTGTAACATAGAAAAAAATAGAGCTTTAAGAGTTATCTTAATAAAACTGTCCCTTCACCTTGGTAGAATGTATGTACGATGAAAAACGAATAAAGAGGTAAAATATGAAAATGACAGCAGAAGTATATTACTTGAGAAAAGCCATCAAACAATTTGAGAAGACAGGAGAACGCTTTTATCGGGAAAAAGGAATCATGGTTCTGGTCAATGAACATTCCATCAACCGTTACAAAGAACTAACCAGAAAAGAGCCAATCAAATAACCACCTTTTGTTTTTATAAGCCTAAGATTTGGGCTTAGTTTTATTCAAAGATGCTCGAAACTCTTGGTATTAGCACCAAACTTTCATTGATTTATGGTAAAATTTTAGAATAAGCGTTAAAAAACAATTTGTGGAGGAAATACATGAATAATAGCGAACAAGTAAACCAACTAACAATAGATACCATTCGGGTCTTGTCTGCAGAAGCAGTCCAAAAAGCCAACTCTGGTCATCCAGGTATGCCCATGGGGGCAGCACCTATGGCCTATGCATTGTATAAGGATTATATGAATTTTGATCCAGAGCTTCCTAATTGGGACAACCGAGATCGCTTCGTTTTGTCTGCAGGCCACGGGTCCATGCTCCTATACTCGCTGCTTCATCTGTTCCGTTTTCCTGTGTCCATGGAAGATATTAAAAACTTCCGGCAGTGGGGATCTAACACACCAGGTCATCCAGAATATGGTGATACGGTTGGGGTTGAAATGACCACTGGTCCTTTAGGACAGGGATTAAGTTCAGCAGTCGGAATGGCCGTCGCAGAATCCATGCTGGCAAAGAAATTTAACCGTCCAGGTTTTCCGGTGGTGGATCATTATACTTATGTTATTGCCGGAGACGGTGATTTGATGGAAGGGATTACGTCAGAAGCTTCTTCACTGGCCGGTCACTTAAAATTGGATAAGCTAATTGTTTTGTATGATGATAATAATATCACCATTGATGGAACCACAGATCTTGCCTTTACCGAAGATGTTAAAGAGCGTTACTTAGCTTATGGCTGGCAGGTTCTTGAAGTTGATAATGGCAATGACCATCATTCTGTAGCTAAAGCTATTGATAAGGCTCGTGATGAGAAACGCAAGCCCACGTTAATTAAAGTCCGTACCGTGATCGGTCATGGTGCACCAACCATGCAAGGCTCCAATAAAGTCCATGGCGCACCTTTAGGCGCAGAAGAGATTGAAGCCATGAAAACGGAAATGGGCTGGACCTATGAACCATTTACAGTTCCAAGCGAAGTATCTGCTCATACTGGAAAACTTGTAGAAGACAAGCAACAGGTTCGTAAACAATGGGAGGAATTGATGGAGCGCTATGGGGCTGAAGAGCCGGAACTTCATCAAGAATATGAACAGTGGATGCGGGGAAATCTTTTGAAGGATGTAGATACGGAAGAACTGTACCAAACAGATCTGACCAAATTCTCTACAAGAAAAGCTTCTCAAGCGATTTTAAATTTATTAGCTCCTAAAGTTAAGAATTTAGTGGGAGGATCGGCAGACTTAGCAGGATCAAACTTAACCTATATGAATGATGGGGGGGATTATCAGCCAGAAACACCAGAAGGTCGTAACATTCGCTTTGGTGTTCGTGAGCATGGTATGGCTGCAATCGTCAATGGAATCACTCTCCATGGCGGATTAAAAGCCTTTGGGTCTACTTTTTTAATCTTCTCAGATTACCTAAGACCTTCTCTTCGACTGTCAGCTTTGATGAACATTGACTCTCTCTTCATTTTTACCCACGACTCTGTGGCAGTGGGAGAGGACGGTCCGACGCATCAGCCGATAGAACAGTTGGCTTCCCTTGAGATGATTCCAAACTTTTATGCTTTCCGCCCTTGTGATTACAGAGAAACGGTAGCAGCTTGGATTAAAGCTTTAGAAGTGACCACTGCACCATTTGCATTTGCGCTATCCAGACAGGATCTTCCCGTTCTAGAAGGCAGTGGTAAGGGTGCAGAAAAGGGTGGTTATATCTTAGTGAAAGAAACGAAAGAAACACCAGATCTTATTTTGATGGCTTCAGGATCAGAGGTTCAGCATATGGTGGAAGCAAGAACTCAGCTCCTTGAAAAAGGAATCGATGCTCGCGTCGTTTCCATGCCTTGTAAGCGACTCTTTGAGGATCAGGACAAAGAATACCAAGAATCGGTCCTGCCCTCCGTAGTAAGCCCGAGAATCGCTATGGAAGCAGGTCTGGGTGTTATGTGGGGAGCTTATCTTGGTCAAAAGGGTGAGTTCATTGGAATTGATCGTTTTGGTGCTTCAGCGCCAGGTGCAATTGTTTTAGAACAGCTTGGCATTACGGCAGAAGCTGTTGTTAATAAAGCTCTAGAAATGATGGATAAATAAGAAGGCTTCAGATTAAATAAAAAAAACAACATTTTCTTTAACTTAACCTAAGCATAAAGTCGCCATCCTCCATAGGTCGGTGATGAATGCCTTTAGAAAACAAGAACCATAGGAACTACGGGGATAGCTCAGTAAACAAGAGACACCGCTGTTAGCAAAGAAATAAGCTATCAAGTATGCTCTATTCTCAAGAAGCCCCACTTCAAGGGTTAAAACCGTTAGGTTTAGCTAAATGGTGAGTAATTCACCAGTTCTTCATTGAGCTAGGAGATATTCTTATACAAAAAG
>JAAZGI010000090.1 GCA_012511315.1 Clostridium sp. | reverse complement strand
CTGGAATTCTTAATATAAATGCGGAAAACTTAAAAGCAACGATGGAGCGATATAATACATTCGTTGAAAATGGTTTAGATGAAGACTTTGGTCGTGATCCAAAATATATGACACAAGGAATTGGTGACGGCCCGTATTATTTAGTCGAACAACTTCCACGGTATGCAACTACATTAGGTGGCTTGACAGTAAACACCGACCTACAAGTTCTGAACGGTGATGGACAAGTCATCAAGGGCTTATATGCTATTGGAGATACTGCAGCTGGCGTTAGAGGAGATAACTCGATTTCTGGGTCAGACATCGGCTGGGCAATTACGTCGGGCTATTTAATCGGAGATATATTAGGAAAATAGTTAAGATAATTCTAAAAAGATCAAACAAAAAGTCGGTTCGATTCATTTCGCCGGCTTTTTTTTATTGAACTTTTAGAATTATTTGGTGCTTTTTACACAGTTAATGAAGTCCAGTTCAACCATCCTAGATTATTTCTGTTATCGAGGAAAATGTATATTCCTGCGGCCAGAAATTCATCAAGGGATGCATTGTATTTTCAGACCTGTTTATTTTGTGAGATAAGAGTTCAAATGGAATAGATCTTAAAGTAAAAAGACACCTCGCATCCTTGCGAAGTGTCTTTTTACTAATCCATTGTGCCTAGCCAGCTGTTAACTGCTTACTGCTACTGATGATCACCCAGTCGAGCGGGCAAACCAATAGGTCGTAAGGTAATGCGAGTGCTGCAGTTTTCTTTAAAAAAACAGTGAAAGAGATCGGATCAATCCTTGTTACGTGGAAGAATAAAAGTATTATATTTCTTTATTACAAAAGGACGTCAGCGTATTCAGGTTTTCTTGAAAATTCTTTCTTGGCAAAGGGACAAAGCGGCATGATTTTAACTTGATGCTCCCGCGCCTGCTCGACAACTTCAGCAACTAACTGACCTGCAATGCCTTGACCACCGTAATTTTCATCCACTTCGGTGTGATCAATGATCCAAATTTTTTCTGATTTGGAAAAGGAGCATTCTCCAATATTCGTGTCATCATCGTAGGCAGCTGATCTAGTATTCTCTGGTTCAAAAACAATTTTAATCATATTCGACTCCTTACATTATTTACTAAGCAATTCCCATATGCATTTAAAATGCCGAACTTTAGCTTGATTCAATTATCTCTTAATATAATTCCGAGCATATTAACTTTTTATTGTTTTTTTGATTTATCACAATAGAGTATGTTTTAGTTATTCAATGCTCTTTCTAGACAGATATCAGGAATAATCCAAGCGATTGCAACAGCAGCATAAATGATATATGAGACTACTGGTATGACAAAAGACGAGGCAACTCCGATTGCATAGATGACCATTGATAGTTTTCCTTTCGTGTCTTTGCCAATACTCTTCGCTAACAAAGAATCCGGTCCATTGCTTTTTAAAAGTGCTCCTTGCAACATATGGTAGGCGACAGCACACATAAAAAGTATCAAGCTATAAAATACTGTGGGAAACTTCGCCAATGGTTTTAAACCCATCCATTCAGTAGCCATTGGAATCAAGGACATCCAGAAAAGCCAATGGAGGTTTTTCCATAATACACGGCCGGAAACAGAATTCACTATATTTAGTAGATGATGATGATTTGTCCAGTATATTCCTAGATAAACATAACTCAGAACATAGGCCAGTAAAGTAGGGAAAATATCACCTAGCTCCTTTAGGTTTGCTTTTTCTGGCGTTTTTAAGTAAGTAAAAGCCTCGTAAATATTATTTAAATACTTTAATTCTATCTTCTAAAGGTTTAATTTCTTTCTCACCAGGTTGTGCGGTTGGTTTTCCAAAGGGCATTTGCGCTCTCACTTCCCAGCCTTCTGGAATGTTCCACTCTTTTTTCACTTGGTCGGCGATTAGCTCATTATAATGCTGAAGGGACGCCCCAAAGCCTTCCAATTGAAGAGATGTCCAAACATTAAATTGATTCATGCCACTGGATTCTTTGGACCATATCGGGAAATTATCCTTATAAGTTGGGAATTGGTTTTGTAATTCTTCCACCACATTATGATCTTCAAAGAATAAAACCGTGCCATAACCTGAATTAAATGCATCAATTTTTTCTTCTGTGGGCTTAAACTGATCTTCTGGCACTACTTTTTTAAGTGCTTCTTTTGTAATATCCCACAGCTTCGTATGGTGCTCATCTAATAACAAAACCACTCGTGCTGTTTGTGAGTTAAAAGCTGACGGGGTATGTTTCACCGCATGTTGAATGATTTCCTCGATTCTTTCATCTGGTATTACACTTTCTTTACTGATGCCATAATAGCTTCTTCTTTTTCCAATTGCCTCATAAAAATTATTGTTCATT
>JAAZGI010000495.1 GCA_012511315.1 Clostridium sp. | reverse complement strand
GGGCAGAGCACTATTAGAAGTGACAATTGAAGAAGGTCCATTCTTCGCTGCGAAACGAGTACCATCCGCCCACCACACCATGGGAGGAGTGAAAATCGATGAGAATGCTCAAGTCTTTGACCAATCTGGATCAGTAATCCCAGGTTTATTCGCAGCTGGTGAAATAACTGGCGGAATCCATGGGGGAAATCGCGTCGGTGGTAACGCAGTAGATGATTCCGTTGTTTTTGGTCGGATTGCAGGTAAAAATGCTGCGATTGGAAACCAAGAAAATAATAATTAGAACAAAAAACCTCGGGCTAAGGCTCGAGGTTTTACTTTTCAACTCTAAAAGATTTTGAGTTAAAGTGTTTAAAGATAAGAAAAAGAAAAAATAAAAGTATTATTCTAGAATGAAGATGGTAGCGAGAATGAAATTTATTGTCACAACCATCTTTTTGTAGCCCGGCATGGGCGATTATTTGGTGTTGAAAGTCCACTACGCGCTCGGTATTATGAAGCATTCGTCGAAAGGAATGGTGTCCATAGGATGGTGGAATCTGAAGGAAACTGAATGTCAGCGCTCTAAAACATAAAGAGAGGGAAATCTGAGTTAATAATAAGAAAAGACTTTTAGGGAAGATAAGCTGATATAATAAAAACAAACAATGTTGTTTATAAATAAATTTAAATAATTCAAAGGAGAACCTATTAAATGGCTAGGCCTTTTTTATCAATTGAAGCCGAAAATATCATTAAAAGATATCAAGATTTATTAAGTGACTTAGGAAAGACCGTTGAATTATTTGGATTTTATAGGCAGAAAATTTGGGGAGCTGCAAACTTGTTAGCAGAGCAAGAAACATTAAAAGTTCTGCAAAAAGTTCCTGTTGAAGAGTTAAACACCATTAAGGGAGGGATTAGAACAAAAACCCTGCGTGATAATAATTTTTGTACTATGGCAGACTTTTATACTACTTCAGTTCATAATATCGCTTCCATTCATGGTATTAGTCAGGATGCAGCTTATACAATAAAAAGAATTACTGATGGGATTATTGAAAAAACAAAGAAAGAAGTCAAAGTCAAACTCAATATAGATAACAAGACGAAGGAGGCATCGAAACTTGTTACTGAAATATTTATTTACAAAACTAGTCTTCCGTTAATTGAAGCTTGTCATGAATTTATTCATCACCATCAAAGGGAAATTGAATATTCGGTTGCCAATTTAAAGCCTTTTACGAAATCATTGAAATGGTTTTTTGCCTCAAAAATTAAAAAAAGCCTAGCATTACAAGCATTTAGTTCACTAAGTAAATTAGAAGACAGTGAGTATTTGCGACAATTAAAAGCGAACTTATATGAAATAAATAAAATAGGGCGGTCTCAAAGTATAGATGCCTGGGAAGATTTTTCTAAAAATCCTAGTGTGTACATTTCTCTTCTTGAGGAAATAACTCCTGGACTCTTAGGGATCGATGATCCGATTTATGGCCTACCCGAAGATTTATCTAGAGAAATTCAAGAGCAAAGTTTTTTCCCAGAGGGCTTGCTTTGCAATTTAAGACGCTATCAAGAATGGGGGGTGAAGTACATCCTACATCAAGAAAATGTTTTGCTTGGGGATGAGATGGGATTAGGCAAAACAATCCAAGCGATTGCCGCTATGGTTTCATTAAGAAATACTGGGGCAACACATTTTATGGTGGTTTGTCCAGCAAGTATAGTAACTAACTGGTGTAGAGAAATTACAAAACATAGTCTGTTGAGAGCAACCAAAATTCATGGTAACGATCGTAAACAAGACTTAAAATCCTGGGTTAGTGGCGGTGGTGTAGCAGTGACTACCTACGAAACCACAAAACATTTGCTTTTAATCCCAACGTTTAAGTTTTCGCTTTTAATTGTCGATGAAGCTCATTTTATCAAAAACCCAGAAGCTCAGAGGACGGTCAATACGTTATCTCTAGGTGAACATGCGGAACGCAAGTTATTTATGACTGGCACGGCTCTCGAAAATCGTGTTGATGAGATGATTACACTAATGGGAATGCTTCAACCTAGGATTGCTACACAAGTGCAAAACATCGCGTATATGTCTTCGGCTCCTCTGTTTCGAGAAAGAATAGCCCCTGTTTACTATCGAAGAAAGCGGGAGGATGTCTTAACTGAATTGCCGGAACTAATAATAAATGAAGAGTTCTGTTCAATGTCTACTATAGAAGAGTCTATTTATGAAGAAGCTGTGTTATCTAAACAATATTCAAAGGCGCGGCAGGTTTCTTGGACATGTGATGATTTAAATGATTCTTCTAAAGCCAATAGGTTAAGAGAAATAGTGGAACAAGCTGAAGCAGAAGACCGGAAAGTCATTGTTTTCTCCTTTTTCTTAGAGACAATTCGAAAAGTCTCGGAATTTTTGGGAGATCGATGCATGAATCCTATTAATGGCTCAGTTTCACCACAAAGAAGACAGGAGATTATTGATGAATTTGACGAGGCACCTCCTGGCGCAGTTCTAGTTGCTCAAATACAATCTGGCGGAACTGGTCTTAACATACAGGCCGCCACAGTGGTAGTGATTTGCGAGCCACAATTTAAACCTTCAATTGAAAATCAAGCGATTTCCAGAGCATATAGAATGAATCAAACCAGAAATGTTCTTGTTTATCGACTATTGTGTGAGAACACAGTAGATGAAAAAATTACAGAAATGCTTAAACAAAAACAAGCGGTTTTTGATGCGTTTGCAGATTCTTCAAGTGCAGCTGATCACACGGTTAAGGTAGATAACAACACATTTGGAAATATTATAAAAGATGAGATTGATCGTATAAATGAGAAACGGGAAGGTACAATGATTAGGTATTTTCTAGATGACCTTAGCCCAAAGGAAACTTAAACAATCTATTTAAGTTTGAAGGCTTAAGTCTTAGAAGTAAGATTTAGTTGATTCTTTATTGACGCTCATAAAAACATTCCCAAACCTAAAGCTTTATTAACTAGATTTACAATTAAAAGATAGCTTTTTTACCTACGTTTATTGCTTATATTTTTATTATTGGAGATTTTGATTAAAGATTGAATTTGTTGAAAAATTGATTAGGAATATAGTTTTAAAATGAAAACTGGAGGATTTATGAAACATCGATTAATGTCATTAGTAATAATATTAGGAATAAGTTTCTCAATAACTTCGTGTTCAAACAGCAAAAAAAGTATTATTAGAAATACCAGTTCAACAACTCCAATAACAGATTTCTTTTCTAAAACATCAATACCTGCTACTGAAGAGGCAAAACCTGAAGAGACAAAACCTGAAGAGACAAAACCTGAAGAGACAAAACCTGAAGAGACAAAACCTGAAGAGACAAAACCTGAAGAGACAAAACCTGAAGAG
>JAAZGI010000089.1 GCA_012511315.1 Clostridium sp. | reverse complement strand
GCGTTGAACAGGTTCAATCAGATAGATAACCTAACTTTTTAATCAGTTTTGGATAATTCCCAAAAGTAGAGTGAGGCTACGGTGTTATAAGGGGACAAGCGTTGGCGGATACTTTCAAAATCATTTTTGCTAAGCTTGTCCAGACCATAAAGTTTTTGGATGCCCCGCCGAATGGCTAAGTCGCCATAGCTTAATATATCGGGTCGCTGCAAAGAAAAGATCAGAAGCATCTCTGCAGTCCATTTGCCGATGCCTGGAAGACGTATCAACTCCCGGATGACATCTTCATCGGACAGGGAGGTGAGGCTCTCTAAATCGAAGCTGCCGTCATCTACAGCCTGAGCAATGGATTGAATCCAGTCTGTCTTTTTGTAGGAGAGACCACAGGCTTTTAAATCCTCTCGAGGAATTGAAAGGATGTTTTTAGGAGTCAGGTCGCCAACAGCTGTAACAATCCGAGACCAGACCGTGGCATAAGCTTTGTTTGAAATCTGCTGGCTTACAACAGATGAGATGAGGGAAGAAAACAAATCGGTTTTTACTTCCCGGCGGATCATACCGATGTCTTTTATTGCTTGACCTAGCTTAGGGTCTTTTTTTGCCAGAGCTTGAATCTCTGTTTCACCATAGGGATAATACTGCGGATTTGTCTCCATTAGGGTTTCCCTTGGAAGGAACGTTCTGCAATAGTTGGCAGTAAGTACCAGATGATGCTGTTTAAAATCACCAAGACCACAAAAAAGATACCAAAGAGAATCCTAGGGTCCAAGGGGAGGAATATAAAAAGGACTACAGGTATGGCGCCGACAATCATAGAAAGGAAAGTTGATACCATGGCATTAAAATTTTGTTTTACGGCCTTTTGCTCATTGGTCCAATCTAAAACTGGGCGAATAACATCTAAGGTGATCATGGCGAAATCAAGGAAGATAGATAGGAGTAAGCCTAAGAGGAAACCAGTCAAGACAGTTTGAATCGAAGGTCTTAGTAAAATTATTGCAGGGATGAGTAAAATGAGAACGCCCAGCATCTGCACAACCAAAGCTGGTAAAATTTTGCCAACAAGTTGAGTTCGATAAGGGATCGGTATTAATTTCATAAAGCTAAAATTACTTCCTTCTCGGGTAATAGCTGTAGCAGCAATCAAGTTTAGTCCAGCGTAAAATGCCATGAGTGCCATTAAGCCAATGATGAAAGCATCTGGGCTTACCATATGACGCAGCTGTTCAATTCCACCGGCTCCTAGCTCTGCTGTTAATTCTTTTAAAGTTCCACCAAATAAAAGAGGCAGAATTAAGAATAAGGGCATAATAAAGCTTACCAGAACACAGTTTAAGAAATAAGCAGGTGTCCGAAGTATCATCTTTAGTTCTTTGCTAGCAATGGCTATAACCGCACTTTTCTTTCTAGTGGAACTCCTTAATTCTTGTTGGCTCAGAGTTTTCCGATTAGCAGCAGTTTCCTTGAGTCCTTTAGCACCATCAATATAAAGACGATTGCCGACTTGGTAGAAGATAAAGATAAAGACGGCGCAAATCAAAAAACTGAGGGTTGTATTTAATATAAAACTTGCGATTCCACCAAAAATTGCCTTATGCATTAAAGTAGCGGCGGGGAAGACGGCTGATAGAATATTAAACACCTTTCCCTGCTCTTGAAGGATTGCTGGTATGCCATTATTCATTCCCGTTGTAAGGTTCTGCATGAGGGCGGAAATGGATATGGCGATGGTGATACCAATCAAGGATGAGAAGAGGGTAAAACGATCTTTATTTCGAAAAATCTTTGAAAAGCGCATCAGAAGAATACAAAGGATAGCGATAATCGTTAAAGGGACAATGGGCAAAATAATTAAGGCTAATAGTGTTTTGAAATAATAAGTCCAGTTTTGCTGGTCCATATAGCCAAAGGCTATAAAAGAAGGAAAAAACAAGACCAAGGTGCTTAAAATCTGGTAAAGGGATACTACCATGAATTTAGCTAGTACCAGTGAACCCGGTAGTACGGGAAGAAATAGGTAGTTTTCAATGTCACTGGAGTAATAAAAAACACTCATTACATAGAAAAAACCGAAAATCAACACGATAAACGAAGCGCTAAATAAAAGCAATTTAAGAAGGAGTGGTTCCATACCAACTATGGCTAGTGGAGTGTATAGCTCAACAATAATTGGAGCGAAGGATGCTCCAGCCAAAAGAAGAATAGCCAGCATACCGACTACTTTAAGAATTCCCTTCAATCGACTGCTTTGTTCAGACTTGATTTCTAAAAGATTTTCCGAGCGAAACATGGTTTTAAATAGGATCAGTGTTTTATTCATTGCGCGTCAACTCCAAGAACATTTGCTCAAGGCTTGTATTTTCACCCAACTGGTCTCTTAAATCACTGACATTCCCAACGTATAACAATTTACCATGGTTAATAATGCCCACCCGGTCACAAATTTTTTCGGCAACCTCTAAAACGTGGGTGGAGAAAAAGACCGTATTACCGGCATCAGCATGGGTGCGCATTCGTTCCTTTAGGAGAAAGGACGACTTAGGGTCTAAACCAGTCATAGGTTCATCTAAAATCCAAGCTTTGGGCTCGTGGATCAAAGCCCCCATAAGTACAATTTTTTGGCGCATTCCGTGGGAATAGCTTTGAATTTTATCCCCTAAGGCAGAAGTCATTTCGAAATCTTTGGCCATATCTTGAATCCGAGTTTGTCGAAGTTCAGAGGGAACATCATAGATATCGGCCATAAAGTTGAGATACTCAATGCCTCGAAGCCGGATATAAATATCAGGATTATCAGGAACATAACCAAACTGACGCTTGGCCTTTAGAGGCTCTTTTAAAACATCAATACCGCTTACTTCGATCTGTCCTTCAGTTGGCGGAGTAATTCCTAATAAAATTTTAATGGTAGTGGTTTTTCCAGCGCCATTGGGACCTAAAAATCCGAAGATTTCCCCTGGCCTTACATCTAGAGATAGGTGATCCACCGCTAGGTGCGTCCCGTTGTAGACTTTTGTCACTTGATTAAAATGAATCATATAACACCTCTTATATAGCGTAGTTAGTAGTTCTTTTTACAGTATATAACAAATCGAAACTGAAGATGAGGTTTGCAATGAAAATTAAGAAAATAGAAGTTTAAAACCAAAAAAACCTTTGGTTTTAAGATCCTGAATTAAAATCCTGAATTTGGAATTTGGAATTTGGATTTTAGGTTTGCGGATGACGCGATCCTAAGTTAAGAGCGTTTTGTATCAAAGTTGATTTTGTTATATACTTAGGAGAAGGATTTTTTTAGATTCAGTAACTAAAAGGAGCCCTAACAAATGATTTCAAACCATACTGCGTTTAAAGCCAGTCTATTTTTTTTAGGAATTCTAGTTATATTCTGGTTAAAAGAATTATTTTTTAAAGTAAAAGTACCGACGGGCTCTATGTTACCAAACATCCAGCCTGGGGATCACATTATAGTGAGACGATTAATCAAACCGACTGGCCTGCGTCGCGGTGATTTAGTGGTTTTTCGTTCCACTGAGCGGCAAAAAGGTCATGGTAATCTTTTGATGATCAAACGCTTAATTGGCTTGCCTGGAGAAAGAATTCAATGGCAGGATCAAAGCCTTGTGGTGGATGGAAAACTAGAACCTGAACAATACGTTCATCATTTTGGTGGCAAAACAAGAGATTTCAAGGTTCCAGAGCATAGTTATTTGTTTTTAGGAGACAACCGAAAAGCCTCTAATGATGCCAGATATTGGCAGGATCCCTATGTGCGAGGCCGGGAAATTACGGGAAAAGCTTTATTTCGGATTTGGCCTTTGACAAGGATTGGGATTCTTAAGTAAAATTTAATATTCATCCTGTACAATGATTTGATGACTTGTCTTCTAAATTGCTAGTTGCAATGAGGGAGAAATTCCTTTGGATCAAAAGGAATGGTCCAAATATTTAATAATAAAACTAAATAAAATGAAAAAAATAAATTAATGCACTTTAAAATCACTAGTGATTTTAAAGGGCAAGGTTTAGAACCTTGAATGCATTCACAAAGGAAGGACAATATGATAAACCTGCACAATAGAATTGACAGCTATGAGAAAGACATGATTCGGGATATTAAACGACTAATTGCTCATAATTCCGTGGAGGGGGAACCAAAACCTGGTGCTCCTTGTGGCGAAACGGTGGCAGCAGCGGTAGATGAAGCCTTATCCATCGCATCTGAATTAGGACTTTCCACACGAAACGTTGATGGCTGGGCCGCTGAAGCGAGTTTAGGCGAAAAGGATGACTATGTTGCCGTTTTGGGACATCTAGATATTGTGCCAGTAGGTAATGACTGGACTTTCGATCCCTTGGGTGGTGAAATTGCCGATGGCAAGATCTATGGTCGTGGAACCAATGATGATAAAGGACCGATGATTGCAGCACTTTATGCTTTAAAAGCATTAAAGGAAGAAGGCGCTGATCTAGGTTCAGCGGTACGTGTCATTATGGGAACCTGTGAAGAAACTGGGGGACCAGATATTGAAAATTATTTGAAAGAAAATCCACAACCGAAAGCTGGTTTTACACCAGATGCATCTTTTCCTGTGATCTTTGCAGAAAAAGGTATTCTTCGAGTAGACATTTCTAAAAAAATAAAACCATCGGAAATTACGATTAAGGAGTTGGCTGGAGGCAGTGCCCCCAATATGGTGCCAGATAAGGCCACCTTAACCTATCAAGTGGATGATGAAATCAAAAATGTAGTGCTAAAAGGTCTTTCAGCCCACGGCTCGACACCAGAGCTCGGCGAAAATGCAATTATTAAATTGTTTAAACACATTAAGCAACTGGATCGCAGATTGGCAAAAGAGATGGACTTTCTCCTTGAGACTTTCCAAGATCTTAATGGCAAACATTTAGGCATTGGCTTTACCGATGAGCCATCGGGTGAGTTAACCTGTAACCTTGGATTAATGAGGTTTG
>JAAZGI010000088.1 GCA_012511315.1 Clostridium sp. | reverse complement strand
TTCCAACATTACCTCGAATAAAGTGATATAGGGTTTCCTTGCTAAAATTATGGGAACCATCCATTGCCTTTAGAGCATCGGATACTCGCTCCCAACTGCGTGGTGTAGCCTTAATGAATTCATCCTGCGATGAGGCGTGAAGATATTCATCAAAGGTACTGATAAACTCAATCACTTGAGAATGGATGTTCCCTCCATGAAGCCCCCATATTACCCATTCTTTAGAATCTGAGTCCATTGAAAACCAAACGAAACGATTTTCTTGAGCTGGGTCCATCTCAACGACTTGATACTCCGTGTGTTTGTATTCTTCCATGCGAGAACTAGGGTTCATAGCTGCCGCCACTTCAACCCGCTCATCTAACTGGTAACCATTAATTTCTCGATTCAGAATCAAGTTCATTAGTTCTTGCTGAACGGCATGATCACAGCGGTTTAACTCATCAATAAACAATAAACAACCCTTATCCCCTTTGACTAAAAGCTCTTCAATTTGGGCCAACTTATGGTGGGTGGCATAAAAGGTTCGTCCCTTCTCTACCATTGGCAATCCACCGATTTCACCTTCTTTTAAAAGATTGGCATCAATATTAATGAGGTGAAGATTTTTTTCTTTGCAGTAACGACGAATGAGAGCTGATTTTCCAATGCCAGACTCGCCAATAACCAAGGGAACCGCTCCAGTTTTCAAGGTCAGTTCGAGAGCATGATAGGTTTCTGTAAAATTCATAATCTCTTACCTCCCAAGTACGTAGTCCACCAGCTTTTGCCGAGTCGCTTTAGACCCCACTGAGCCAATGAAGTTTATTTTATCTAAATCCAAGATCTCTAGTTCCATAAAGTCTTTAATGTACGCTTTTGTAGGATTGCCTTGAAATTCTTCGCTGAGAATTCGGATCAAATCATCCATCTCCACTGAATCATAGATATACTTTAAAATATTCAGATTCAGCTTGAGGTACTCCTCCAATTCGTCCTCTTCAAACCCACCAATATAGGCAATGGCTTGTTCATTTTTTATAATGGCTTGGCGACGAGCTTCACGGCAAGGCTTCTCGATATAACGAACCGCATTCCATGATGTTTTAACAGCCTCGACCTGGACCTCACAATCAGGTTCCTTGATATATTGGATGGCATCAGCATCTCGCTTCACAGCAATAAGCTGCTCTTCTTGACTCGGCTCTGATATATATTGAATCGCCCAACCTTTGTTTTCTAAGGCAGCTCGGTGGACCTCTGGCGTTGACTGCTTGAAATACTTTAAATTGTTCCAAGCACTGGCCACTGCATAAAGCATAAGCTCCTCCGATGGATCCTCCAGTTCCCGCAGCAAAGTCGGTTTTTTTCTAATTTGTTCTTTCATTTGTTTGTCCAACATATCTATTCTCTCCTGTCTTCCTTTGCATGCTATAATTTCACTTTTTATAAGCCATTTTATTGTTGATTCTAAATACTAATTCAGCTTGTTAGCCCTAACTTCATTTTCGCTCACAAGATAACTTTAAGTCTTTAACTAGTTGACGGGTAATGAGCATCTCAATAGAATGCACTTTAAATTTATTTGCTTTAAGTTTATTAGCTTTAAATGTCTTTTCCCTAAATATTTCTCTAATTCTTTAATTGTTTTTCTAAATACCTTTTCAGGTTGTTTCATTTTAAACATTACGATAAGAATGCACCGGAGTGCTCCGGTGCATTCAGTTTATAAGTGGCGAAAGCGTTTCACGTCCCTGGTTACTTCCTCTAACAAGAATTGCAACTCATCTACGTTGCCGGTTTCTGCCAGTTGGTTTAAGGAAATCTGATAGTTCGAAGCTTCTCGGCCTCGATCCATGGAGCTTAAAATCAAAATTTGGTCCATAATGTTGGATACCAAATCAGACTTGACTTCAAATAGTCGCTGAGCGTCCTTAATCTCATCCTTAATTTCCATCATCACTTCATCCAGTTGATAGGCGGACTCGGCTGATTGCTTTAATTTTTGGCGAATATTCTCTGGAATCTG
>JAAZGI010000494.1 GCA_012511315.1 Clostridium sp. | reverse complement strand
GGTTCCTTGATGGTGCAAGTGTACTTGGAATCATTAAAAAGTTGTCAGAAGCAGGCATACCGTCTCCTGCCGGTAAGGAACAATGGAATAAGCGAGCGATAGAGAAAATGCTTGAAAATGAGAAGTATACTGGTACAGTCTCGCTTTTGGACTCTGCAACACATGAATACGAATTTCAGATGAAAGAATGTCATCAACCAATTATAACGGAGAGCGATTTCAGGGCTGTTCAGGAAGAAAAGAAGAAGCGAAGCAACGTTGTCATAAATGATGACGGTAAGCATCGTAGAAATAAGAAATATAGTTCGAAGAAGAAATAACAAATAAGAATTTGATGGAGGTGTTGACTTTGAAAAAGATTGGTAAAAAGAAAAGTATAATAATTGCGATTGCTTGTCTTCTCGTGCTGTGGATAGCAATGGGGTTAGCTGATTATATTAAGGTATCAAACTTTGAAAGACCTATTTTTTGCCTTTTGGATGTAGAAAACAGTTATGAAGACGGTGGCTCCGGAACATACAATGGGCTTGGGTACTCGTTTGACATTAAGGGTAATTTTATGCCAGAAGATGAGTACCCAGGAGTAACAAGATATACCTACTATGTTTTTGGGAGCGAAGTATCGGCAGGAATAAGAGATTAACAAATTTCAGTTTGTTTTTGCAGGCGAAATTGAAATAGCCTACTTATATGAAGCAATAAGATGGATGCCCAGACAATTCAATACACATAAAAAGCTTAGAAAATCAATGTTTTTTCCAAGTGATGGACTTGTTTCCGAAATAGCCTAAGTATCACATGTTGAGACGGTAGTATTGATAACACGCAATATATAGCGAAGCGTAGCAACACTAATACAATATATTGTGTTTTGGTGCGTTTGAAACATAAATATAGCCTATTTATCATTAAGGCAAAATTGTAATAAGAATAGGCTAATTAAGGACGAGGAGGTAAGCTTATGGATTCAAAGATATGGTATATCGCGGCAAAGAATGACCGTTTGGAAAAGAAGGTTGGAATCTATTGCAGGGTCAGTACAAATGAAAAAGAACAGCTTTATAGCCTCGCAGCACAGATTTCTGCTTTGACGAGAGCGGTCGCGAATGTTAGCCAATGGAGGTTAGCTGATGTCTTTATCGATATTGCATCAGCGAAGGGTGAAACTCCTCGTCGTGAGTTTGAGCGATTGATTAGAGAATGTGAAGCTCATAATATCTCCGTTGTCCTCACCAAAAGCATCAGCAGATTTGGCCGAGATACTGTCGAGACATTATCGGCAATCAACAAGCTAAAGGCAGCTGGGGTCAGAATCATATTTGAAGCTGAAAATCTGGATACAAATGAAGTCGACAGCAATCTTATGATATCGGTGATGGAATCTTTAGCTCAGGCTGAAAACGAAAGCCGAAGCGAGAATATCCGTATGGGACTTGCATACCGCGCTGCAAATGGCACCTCTGGGCT
Source organism: Clostridium sp. (assembly GCA_012511315.1). GTDB lineage: Bacteria > Bacillota > Clostridia > Clostridiales > Clostridiaceae > JG1575. The sequence goes on along the minus strand of JAAZGI010000494.1, from coordinate 1,932 downwards.
GTATAAAAGGAAACTGTACGGGTATGTCAAGAATAAAGATGGAGACCTTGTCATTGATGATGAACAGGCCAAGGTGGCTCGTGATATTTTCCGTTGGTTTCTTGATGGTGCCAGTGTACTCGGTATTATTAAGAAACTGTCAGATACAGGTATTCCTTCCCCTACCGGTAAAGAAACATGGAGCAAGCGCGCTATAGAGAAAATGCTTGAAAATGAGAAGTACACAGGTACGGTTACACTTTTGGATTCCGCTACACAGGAATATGAATATCAGATGAAGGAATGTCATCCGCCGATTATAACGGAGAGCGAGTTCAGGGCTGTTCAGGAAGAAAAGAAAAGGCGAAGCAATATCGTCATAGACGATGAAGGCAAGCATCGCAGCAGTAAGAAATATAGTTCCAAAACGAAATGATTAACTGGAATTCAGGAGGGTAGTAGTATGAAAGTTTGTTTTTTTACTTTGGGTACCCGTGGAGATGTTCAGCCGTATGTTGCTCTAGGTAGGGAACTAATTAGAGAAGGACACAAAGCTGTAATCTGTGTCGGAGAGAGTTTTCGTCAGCTTGTTGCATCCAATGGCATAGATTTTGTCCCTACAACATCTGATCTTATGGCTATTGCTGTGACACCTGAAGGAAAGGCCATTCTTGAGCATCCGATCAAGAATCTAAAATTAGCACTTAACTACTCCAAACAGGTTATCAACCCGGCATACCGAAAAACGTTGGAAGAATTCTATGCAGCAGCAAGCGATGCCGATGTGATCGTATACCACCCGAAGGCTTTAGGCGCAGTAGACATTGCAATAAAGCTTGGAATCTCATGCGTAAGCATGCCGCCCGTACCGATTACATACCCGGTGAGCGAGTTTGCCAATCTTGCTCTCACAACAAAGAATCTCGGCAAGTGGCTAAATAAAGCTACATATCGTATCAATGAAAAGGCGGAAATCTCTCAGATTAATCTGATCAACGATTTTCGGGAAAAGGTGTTGCAACTGCCAAAGCGCAAAGCTGGTCTCTATACATACACAGACGGCAAAAAGGAAATCCCAACAGTATATCCGCTCTGTAAGGCTCTTTTTCTAGATGTGAGCAGTTGGGACGGGCATGTTTTTCTGCCAGGATTCTTCTTCCTAGACAGCGAAGGTGAAACTCTTTCTGAAGAAGTTGAACAGTTCCTTGCGGCGGGAAACCCGCCGGTCGCTGTTACCTTCAGCAGCATGCCGCTTGCTAATCCGGTTAGGCTTCTTGAGGATCTCCGAATCGCACTCGAGACGACCGGAAACCGCGCTATCCTTTTAACAGGGAACAGCGGTATCGTATGTGAAAGTGACGATTTGATCTGTACTGTAAAAGCTGCACCCCATTCTGCTCTGTTTCCACTTGTTAAGGGAGTCATTCATCATGGGGGTGTCGGTACAATGGCAGCTGCGCTACGAGCGGGTAAGCCGCAAATGATTATTCCGTTTTCCGTTGACCAGCCATTTTGGGCAAAGCGCCTATACCGACTTGGTTACAGCTTAAAGCCAATGCGTGAAAAAGAAGTCACGGCGGCAGCACTTGCCAAGACGTTTACAGAAATGGGCGATTCAGATGTATCAAGACGGTCAGAAGAAATTGCAGCGATTGTCTGCAACGAAAATGCAACGATTGACACAGTGAAATACCTTGCTGAAATCATTGAGCATACTGATAAATTTTAGTTTGATAAACAATAAAAAATCAAAGGTAGATTTCAGTTTGTTCTCAGTATGGAAATGTGAAATAGCCTACTTAGACGAAGCGATAGATTAGATATAAAGAAATGTATTTCCTATCGGAAAAGCCTTTAAAATCAGGCGTTTTCGCTGATCCTGGACATGTTTCCTCAAATAGCATAAGTATCACACGTGGAGTGTGTGGTATTGATAACAAGGGTGAAAGAGTG
>JAAZGI010000493.1 GCA_012511315.1 Clostridium sp. | reverse complement strand
CCGCCATCATGCTGGGCACACAGATAAAAAAGCCGGCATTATGCCGGCTTTTTGAAACTATTAATTAAACCAGTTCAAGTATCGCAACTTCTGCTGCGTCACCGCGTCTTGGTCCAACTTTATATATTCTAGTGTACCCGCCTTCGCGTTCTGCGTATTTGGGTGCAATGTTATCGAATAACTCAGTGACAACAGATTCCTCTGTAATAAAAGCCAGAGCCTGTCTTCTTGCATGTAGATCGCCTCTCTTACCGAGAGTAATCATTTTTTCAGCAAGCGCCTGGGTTTCTTTAGCTCTTGAATGTGTTGTTTGAATTACTCCATGCTTTAAGAAGTTTGTTACAAGACTTCTTAGCATAGCCATTCTTTGGTCAGTACTTCTGCCAAGCTTTCTTTGCACAGCCATTTTTTATCCTCCTACTCGTCGCTCGATTTCAGACCTAATCCTAGATCTTTCAATTTTGATTCAACTTCTTCCAGGGACTTTTTACCCAGATTTCTGACTTTCATCATGTCTTCTACAGACTTTTGGGTGAGTTCCTGAACGGTGTTGATATTTGCCCGTTTTAGGCAATTATAGGATCGTACGGAAAGATCCAGTTCTTCAACGGTCATTTCCAGTACTTTTTCCTTTTTATCTTCTTCCTTTTCGACCATGATTTCCATATCATTATCATTATCTACCAATGTCATGAAGAGTTTGAAGTGCTCTATCAGGATCTTGGCAGACAAACTGATGGCTTCTTCAATCTTGATGGTGCCATTGGTCCACAATTCTAAGGTGAGTTCATCATAGTTCATGACCTGGCCGACTCGAGTATTATTCACGGTGAAGTTTACACGCTTCGTTGGTGTATAAATGGAGTCCACCGGAATGGTCTGCAGTGAGTGATCTTCAGACTTGTTATTGGTCTGAGATACGTAGCCTCTGCCGCGATCAATGGTGATCTCAACATAGAGCTTGCCATGTTCGTCCAATGTTGCGACATGGAAATCCCGATTGACAATTTCTACGTCACTATCGGTTTTTATGTCAGCTCCAGTAACGACACATGGTCCTACTGCATCGATGTAGATGGTTTTAGGTCCGTCACCTTGCATTCTAATGGCAAGGTTCTTGATGTTTAAAATGAGCTCAGTGACATCTTCCTTTACGCCAGGAACGGTAGAAAATTCATGGAGGACTCCGTCAATTTTGACGGAATTAGGTGCCACACCAGGTAGCGAAGAAAGAAGGATCCTTCTTAGCGCATTACCCAATGTAATACCGTACCCCTGTAATAGAGGTTCAACAACGATTTTTCCATAAGTTCCGTCTTCATTGGTCTCAATGACCGTAATTTTCGGCTTTTCAATTTCCAGCATAGATTTAAACCCTCCTTAATGATTTTGGCAACTATACGTGAGGGCAACTGTTCTATTCACGTACCATGCTTTATCCGGAAAAAATCCGGGCAAGTGGAATGTATCCTGACGGATTACATTCTCCTTCTCTTAGGGGGTCTGCATCCATTGTGCGGAAGTGGAGTAACGTCTTTAATCATGGTTACTTCCAATCCAGCCGCCTGGAGTGAACGAATTGCACCTTCTCTGCCTGGACCTGGTCCCTTAACAAACACTTCAATGCTTCTTAAGCCATGTTCCATTGCTGCTTTGGCTGCTGATTCAGCTGCCATCTGAGCGGCGAAAGGCGTGCTTTTTTTAGAACCCTTGAATCCAAGTGCACCGGCACTGGACCAGGAAAGAGCATTTCCTGCAGCGTCAGTAATGGTGATGATAGAGTTATTAAAGGTCGACTGGATATGGGCCTGGCCACGTTCGACATTCTTGCGATCTTTTCTTCTTCTTGTCTTTTTGACATTTTTTGCTTTTGCCATTTTCCTGCCTCCTTATTTCTTCTTGTTCGCGATTGTTTTCTTCTTACCTTTTCTGGTTCTCGCGTTCGTTTTTGTTTTTTGTCCTCTAACTGGTAGCCCTCTTCTGTGACGCATCCCTCTATAGGATCCGATTTCAGAAAGTCTCTTGATGTTAAGAGCAACTTCTCTTCTCAAATCACCTTCAACTTTAACGTGTTCGTTAACGTAGGTACGCAGCAAGTTCTCTTCTTCTTCGGACAGATTCTTAACCCGGATGTCTGGGTTAACGCCTGTTTCAGCCAAAATTTTTCTAGCTGTTGAAGCTCCGATTCCGTATATATATGTTAATCCGACTTCTACTCGTTTTTCTTTTGGTAGATCTATACCAGCGATTCTCGCCATATTCGTATTACACCTCCGTGTTTAAATTCTAAACTAGCCCTGTCTTTGCTTGTGCTTAGGGTTTTCACAGATAACCATGACCTTCCCTTTTCTTCTAATCACTTTGCATTTTTCACAGATTGGCTTAACTGATGGTCTTACTTTCATCGTTCAAACCTCCTTATTTGGATCTCCAGGTTATTCTGCCCTTACTAAGATCATAAGGTGACAATTCAAGTGTCACTTTGTCTCCTGGCAGAATTTTGATATAGTTCATTCTGAGTTTTCCTGAAATGTGTCCTGTAATGCAGTGCCCACTTTCCAATTTCACTAGAAATTCGGCATTGGGTAGAGCCTCTAATACCTCTCCCTGCAT
>JAAZGI010000492.1 GCA_012511315.1 Clostridium sp. | reverse complement strand
TCGATGATGGGGTCGAGCCTAGGGTCGAAAATCCAATAATCATTGGAAAAAGCTAGTTCATGAAACTTAGTAAAGGTCCAGTTGAAATTAATTAGGACTGGTATGGATAAAATAGCTGGCACTAAGAAGACTAGGAGGGAACCTAAGTTTAAGAACCCAAGGTCTTTGTTTCGAATGAGCCAAGCACCTAAAAAAAGACTTATGAGTCCTGAGATTACCATGCCTTTAAAAAAGAACTGGAAGATTTCTTTTACTTCTTTAAAATGAATTTCCCCCTCTGGGCTCATGGGAAGTTTTTGAAAAGAGAGTTTGGCATCGGGTCCTTTAAACATATAGTCAATCAGTCCATTATAATTTTCTTTGATCGTGGTGTCATCGAGCTGATATTCTCGTTGAACAATTTCAGCTTGGGATAATTGATAAGTATCTTTGATGGATAAAGTAAGCATGACCGATGAGGTTAAGATAAAAAAAGCGAGGCTAATACCTGCGGTGATTGTTAGAATTCGCTTCATTGTGATCCTCCTTGGGATTGGGGTGGGAAATTCCACTGAAATCTTGTTCTTATTGTAGCCTTGACAGGAGATTAAGTAAAACTTAATGAAAAAGAGAGAGAATTCAAGAATAAGAGAGATAAATGCTCTAAATCTGATATAATTAAGGATAGATGAAAAAAATAAACTCATTGAGCCTATTGCAGAAAGATGAAAAAGTTTCTACAATAGGAATTAGATATTAGCACTCTAGGTAGTTGAGTGCTAGAAATTATGAATGGAGGAAATTTGAATGATAAAACCATTAGGTGACAGAGTTCTTTTAAAAAAATTAGAAGCCGAAGAAAAAACCAAGGGAGGTATCATCTTAACAGGCTCAGCTAAAGAAGCACCCCAAGAAGCTGAAGTAATAGCTGTAGGCCCAGGTGAGACTAAGGACGGAAGTTTAGTTCCCATGGAAGTTAAAACAGGCGATAAAGTAATTTATAGTAAATACTCAGGTACTGATGTTAAGCATCAGGGCGAAGAATATATTCTGGTGAGCCAGAAAGAAATTTTGGCAGTTGTAACAGATGAGGAGGCTAAGTAAGAATGGCAAAGAATATTATATTTGGAGAAGAGGCTAGACGTTCGCTACAAAGCGGAGTTGATCAGCTAGCAGATACCGTTAAAGTAACCTTAGGACCTAAGGGTAGAAACGTAGTTTTAGAGAAAAAGTTTGGATCCCCTTTAATTACCAATGATGGAGTGACCATTGCTCGTGAAATTGAGCTGGAAGATGCCTTTGAAAATATGGGGGCCCAACTGGTAAAGGAAGTGGCAACCAAGACCAACGATGTGGCTGGTGACGGAACCACCACAGCAACTGTTTTAGCTCAAGCGATTATTCGTGAAGGACTTAAGAATGTTACGGCTGGCGCAAACCCAATGCGAATCCGCACAGGAATTTCTAAGGCGGTTGATGTGGCAGTGGAAGAAATCAGAAAACAGTCCATTTCTGTTAGGGGTAAAGAAGACATTGCTCGAGTGGCAGCTATTTCTGCCTCTGATGAAGAAATTGGTGAAATGATCGCTGACGCCATGGAGCGAGTTGGACACGAGGGTGTTATCACTGTTGAAGAGTCCAAGTCTATGGTTACAGAACTCGAAGTTGTTGAAGGTATGCAGTTTGATCGTGGATATGTGTCTTCTTATATGGCGACAAATCCTGAAACCATGGAAGCCTACTTGGATAATCCATATATCTTGATCACCGATAAGAAAGTCACAAATATTCAAGATATTCTCCCTGTTTTAGAAGAAATCGTGCAGCAAGGTAAAAAGCTTCTGATTATTGCCGAAGATGTGGAAGGTGAAGCGGTAACAAACCTTGTAATTAATAAGCTAAGAGGAACCTTTATTTGCGCAGCTGTTAAGGCACCAGGCTTTGGCGATCGTAGAAAAGAAATGCTTCAAGATATTGCCGTCTTAACCGGCGGACAGGTTATTTCTGAAGAATTAGGCATTAACTTGAATGAAGCAACGTTGGATATGTTGGGTACAGCTGATTCAGTACAAATCACAAAGGAAACAACCACCATTGTGAATGGTAAAGGATCTCATGAAGCTATTCAAGATCGAGTTGCTCAGATTAAAGCTCAATATGAAGAGTCCACATCAGACTTTGATCGTGAAAAGCTTCAGGAACGTCTAGCGAAATTAGCTGGTGGTGTAGCTGTTATTAAGGTTGGAGCACCAACTGAGACCGAGCTCAAAGAGAAGAAATTACGCCTTGAAGATGCTCTAGCAGCGACTAAGGCTGCAGTGGAAGAAGGAATTGTATCTGGCGGCGGAACCGCTTATATTAATGCAATTGCAGCAATTAGTGAATTAACGGGTGAGGATGCAGATAGTAAAATCGGTATTGATATTATCCGTAAGGCTTTAGAAGAACCACTACGTCAGATTGCAAC
>JAAZGI010000491.1 GCA_012511315.1 Clostridium sp. | reverse complement strand
GCGTAGTATTACTAGTTTGCCTTTAAACTACGTGATGGGACTCAACGCTATGATGAGTCATTTAATTGTTGGTGCCACGGTACTTTTAACCAGTGCTAACCTGATGGAAAGTGAATTTTGGGAGTTTATCAAAGCTCACAAAGCTACCAACTTTACAGGCGTTCCTTTTAGCTATGATCTCCTTTTAAGACTCCGACCAGAACGCATGAATTTCCCCCATCTCACTACCTTTGCCCAAGGTGGCGGAAAACTTAGAGAGAAAACATTCCAAAGAATGGCCCAGCTAGCCCAAGAGCAAGACTGGCGCTTTATTGCTACCTATGGCACCACCGAAACCACAGCCCGCTGTGCTTTCCTTCCCCCTGAATTGGCCCTAACGAAAACCCTTTCCATCGGACGGGCTATACCAAACGTCACCATGAGCCTCGTCGATGACACGGGCACCCTTATAACTAGTCCCCACACCGAAGGGGAACTCATCATTCAGGGCAACAATGTGAGTATGGGCTATGCCACAAAAAGAGAGGACCTCCTTAAAGACGATGAATTTAAGGGGCGCTATGAGACAGGTGATTTAGCCTTTTTTGATGAAGATGGCTTCTTCTATATCAAAGGTCGCAATCGCCGCTTTATCAAGATGCTCGGCACCCGCATCGGCCTCGATGAGTGCGAACAAATCCTAATGGATCTTTTTAATACCAAAGTAACCTGTATCGGTAAAGATGATCAACTTTTAATCATCACCCCAGAAGCCGAAGGCCATGCTGAATTAAGACAAGGCCTTGCCAATAAACTTAAATTACAACCAAGTCTTTTTAAAGTGATTCAACTCGATGAACTACCTCGCAGTAGCAATGGTAAGATCCTATACCATCAACTAGAAACTGAATTCCTTGGCAGTTAATTTAAGTCGCGAAAATAAAACCCACCTTGAGTTTAGCCATAACGGGCTATAACTCAAGGTGGGTTTTAGGTTCTCATGCTTTTATAAATAGACAGATTTCTAGCTTAAATTGACCATCGGAAATTTATAATCTTTTAGGTTTATCATTTAAAAGTTTTCCCATTTCAAAACTGCTTATTTTGATTCAAAGGGTAATCAATTATGATCCCTGCTGCAAACGGAGTGTTATCACCTTTTTAACCACTTTACTTTTCACGCCAAAGACAATCAAGTACTCAAAGGACAAACCAAGGAGTATGGCCCAAATACCAATGTATGGAATGGACACTAAAACAATTGCCACATAAGTAGCGTTTGCGATTAAAGATATAATAAAGTTTTTCTTAACTTGACCCAAGGCAATAAACAAAGGATGAATTGCCCCAAAGGCCAAAGCAACTCCTCGGAGCATCAAGTAAATCAAAAGAATGTACCAGTATTCCAAAAAGATGGGATCAAGTGAAAAATACATAAAGAGCATACTTCCGCCCGTGATGAGTATAACCAGTGGAATCATCAGCATAGTACTTTTAGATACCATTTGATTGAAATAGGAATAGCATTCTTTGAACTTCTTCTTGGTAATTAACTCTGAAAACAAGGGCATGACGGCCTGTTTTAAAGGGGTAGAGAACTTGGTCAAGACTTGGCCAATCTGCTTATAAACTTTAAATACAGCGACTATATCGTAAGACAGCATGGAAAGGAAAATAATATCAAACTGTTGAACTGGAATATCTGCACTGGCAGTCATACTCGTCCAGAAGGTAAAGTTAAATACTTTTTTCCAATCACTTCTAATCTCGCTTTTAATAACGCCTTTAATAGAGACTTCTTCGCTTTTCCTTAAAATATTTAAGAACATAAGGAATAACACGATATAACCCACGATATAGCCAAAAGTAAAGGCTAAGGCTGCACCCACTAGACCCATTTTAAAGATGCCACAAAGAATAATAATGAGAGCAAGTCGAATCACTTCAGTTAAAATTCTAAAGATTGAAAACAATTTAAACTCATCAAAGAGCCGTATGATTCCAATTGACGTGCCGGTAAAATTAAAGGCAATTTGAAAGGCCAAAATATAGATAACCTGGATGGTTGTTTCACTCCAGCCAAACAACGAACCAAAGAATGAAGCCGTGACCAAGGTTATGATGGTACCTAAAATAGCTGTTGAAAAGTCAATAATTGACCCGATCTTAATCAGTCGTTCCAATGATGCGTAATCTTTATTTTCTTTGGCAACGCTGCCAAAAGAGATCATGGCGTGCCAGGATTGAAAATTCACAAAGCTATCTATAATCATGGTAAAGGAATAAGCCACCGCTAAAATCCCATAATTTTCATTGCCAATTAATCGAATCAAAATGATAGTAGCAAAGAAAGCAACAAAGGCCGCTCCACCTTCTCCGACAAAAGAAATAAAAGCATATTTAAGCAACTTGGAAACGAAAGAATTATTCTTTAGTCTTTCGATATAATTCCGAATTTTTGATTTATTACTCATTTGATGTTCCTTCTCAATTTGTTCTGAATAAAATCATCCACATGTTTATTTTTAAGGAGAATAAGGCAAATATATATCCCTAAAAATGCAGACCATCTTCCAAGACTTAATAGTTCTGTAAATACAATGTCAAAATTCCATCGCGGTGCTTTTAAGAATGCTTCCATTAAGCTAAAACAAAGGGCTGTAACCCAAACATTATAGGTTTTAACCCGCATCCAAAGGAAGTTAATGAGCCCAATCATAAGGCCATATATAATGCTTCCAATGGATATT
>JAAZGI010000490.1 GCA_012511315.1 Clostridium sp. | reverse complement strand
TTGTTTTTTGCCCATGAGCTTGGAATACAGTGGTTAGCATGGTTGAAAAAATAGCTAAATAAAGCACTGAAATTAAGCTGGTGCGATCAGGAGTAATCATAGGAGCACCCTCAATTAAAACTGCAATGCCAGCAAGGATGGCACAAGTTAAAGTTTGAACGATGGCGATATCAATAGCAGACTCGCGTTCCATAAATAAAGTAGTGAAAAAGATATGGAAGGCAAAAGCAACGGCGCAACCCAGTGTTAGTAAGTCACCCACATTCACTTGTCCGTCTGTTCGCAATGTTAAAATCCCAATGCCAATTAATGATAAAACAGCACCGAAAACCTCCTGACGAGTTAATTTTCGCTTAAACAAGAAGAAGGCGATCACAGGAACAAAGATTACATTGACACCGGTAAGAAAAGCGTTTTTTGAGGGGGTTGTGTATTGGATACCAAAGGTTTGCAGGGAAAAGCCAATGAAGAATAGAACTCCGAGAACACTTCCTTTTTTTAAGCTGGATGCTTTTAATTTGCGGAAATTCTTCTGGAAAACGACAATTAAAATGATGGCTGCGATGCCAAAGCGAAGTAGGACAAGTTGAAAAGGGGTCAAATTGTCTAAGGAGTTGGCAACAGCAACAAATCCATAACCCCAAATAATGGCAGTTAAAAGTAAAATTAGTTCACCGGGAATTCTTGTTTTCACTAGGATCCTCCTCAAAGAGTTGTTTGTAATAATCTCTAAACCATTATAGGGTATCACAAGGCATCAAGGTATACTGATTGAGAAATAAAGTTTAATTTAGTTTATAATCAATATCAAATATTCTCAAGCTATATATTCCCAAGTTAAATATTCCCAAACTAAATATTCCCAAGCTAAATATTCCCAAGCTAAATCTAATGAGAATTATATAGAATTTAAAATGTTATGTTATAAGAGGATAAAAAAGCCGACTCCGAAGAGCCGGCTGCGAAGGGGCTATTTAATGTTTAGATCTTCAAAGAGGCCAGCAATGGCTTCCTTGATTCTCTTTTCATTGATGCGATAGCCATTTTTACGGTGGTTGGCATCAAATTGGATCAGTCGATCATTAGTGAGCTGCTTAATGTGATACGAAATAGCAGCGCTGGTAACCCCCAGCTTTTCAGCTAGGATTTTAGTGGAGGAATCTCCATCTGCAATAAGATTTAAAACATCATATCGAGTTTTATCGGATAGGTTTTTAAAAACTGTAATGCGCTCTTCTTTGCTACGAACTTGAAATTGAGTTAGTTTTAAAAAATAATCCATCACATTGATGCCTAATACCAAATCCATTTCCTGGTCATGGGGAAGTAAATTAAAATTATAATCATGAATCCCCAGTAGATAGAAGTGAATGGTGCTGGAGTTATGCACGGCTTCAAGGGATTCACTAATGAGAAATTGCTTCATCATGGTTTCAAGTTGTACTGGATCGTTTGGATCCAGTTCTTTCTCAAGTTGGCGAGCGAAAGCCGAGACGGCATATTCAACTTCAGCATAGTACTTGTTAAAAATAGGTATTATTTCTTCCATAAAAGCAACATACTCATCACGGATTTTGTTGGGGTTTTCAAGAATTGCCAGAAGTTTCCACTTGTCACTATTATCCAAAGAGCTGGCCGATAAAATTTGAAAAGCTTCCAAGACAAACCCTTCTGAGTTTGTGTCAAATGGAATGGTGATATCTAAGGTGTGATCAAGGAAAGATCTTAAATGTTCAGTGAGCTCTTTTTTAGTTAAAGCTTGCACTTTTTCAAGGTAAGCATGTTCATCCGGGAGGTCTTTGACACCGAGATAATGCATTAAGTTAAAAAAGTAAGAATAACCAGAAAAATTAAACCGTTGATATTTTTCTCGAAATCCTGATAGCTGTTGAGCAATGGATTCCCAGCGATCCACAGAAGCGGAGTTAAGAATCTCATAGTTGAGTGCACCAAATGCTTTTTCGGTTTTCTCATAAGCGGTTAGCGCTGGGAAAAAAACGAATTCCATGACTCGACTTGCCTCAAGATGGAATTGAAATTTCATGTATGTCCTCCTAAAATTCAACGGAACTACAGGCTTTTGGTTTAATTATTTAAGGATAGTTAAAGCCTCATTTAATTTTATGGGATATGTTATGGTTTGTCAACGGATTAAGAAATGAAATGATAACTTTAATTGACCACTTAATTGAGACGTTTAATTGATCTCTTTGTGGATGGTTTTTATTTGGATGTTCATTTTATAGTTTACCGATAATTTATTGTTAGATGAGTGAAGATGCGAAAGACAAATTTGGTATAATTGGAAGCAGAGTTAGAAGGACCTCTAGGCAATGAGTAAAAATGAAAAAGTGAGGAGTTATAATGAAACCTTTGATTGGAATCACAGCTAGTGTGACATGGGAAAATGAGGGAGATGCCTTTACTGGTTATAAAAGAAACTATCTTAGTTTTGACTATAGTGATGCCATTATTGCCAGTGGTGGCATACCGATAATTCTACCTACAACTAG
>JAAZGI010000489.1 GCA_012511315.1 Clostridium sp. | reverse complement strand
ACTTGAGCCGAAACTCTGTCATCCACTCTGGTTCGTCTTTTTTATGAGAAATCTCCCGAATGATATCCGGCGTTAAACCTGCCTCTGATTTAGAGTTATATTTAAAGTCATTTTTAATATCATAAATGCCACGGTCAAGGTCCTCTACATAAGTTTTATTTCTTTTTTCCATAATGTCTCCTCTTGATCCGTTTTGTAGCGCTGGAATCCATTGACTTCAATTTCTTCTGCCAATTCGTAGCCGCCGGTTTCAACAATCTTGCCATCCACTAAGATATGAACAAAGTCTGGCTTTAAATCATTTAAAATTTTATTGTGGTGAGTGATTACAAGGATTGCATTATCCTTACTAAAAAACTTAGCCACTCCTTCAGATACAATCTTCACCGCATCCACATCAAGACCCGAGTCGGTCTCATCGAGAATGGCAAGCTTTGGCTCTAAAATAGCCATCTGCAAGATTTCATTTTTCTTTTTCTCACCACCGGAGAAACCGTCGTTCAAATATCTTGAAGCATAGGAAATATCCATGCCTAAGTCATCCATCTTTTCTTTTAAAAGCTTTCGGAAAGCTAAAGCCTTCTGGGGCTCTCCACTTATAGTCGTCTTCGCTGTCCGCAAGAAATTTTCCACGGTAATGCCTGGAATTTCAAGGGGTGATTGAAAACTCATAAAGATTCCGCGACGAGCCCGTTCGTCCACCGCTTCATCGGTGATATCTTCGCCTTCAAAAATTACACTCCCATCCGTTACTTGATAAGTCGGGTTACCCATAATCGAGTTGGCTAGGGTTGATTTACCAGCACCGTTTGGTCCCATAATGACATGAATCTCTCCTTTATTGATGGTTAGATCCAATCCTTTTAATATCGCTTTATCTTCAACTTGCGTTGTGAGATTTTTAATTTTTAATAATTCTGACATAACTTCTCCTTTTGATATCGATTATCAATTCCACAGCTCTAATTGTATCTTCTTTCCCCCTTTATAGTCAACCGAAATGCTCGGATTTAATACGATTTTTATCTTAAGAAAATTAACCCACCTCTTTTCAATGGCAAAGGCCCACTATAAACCCATTAAAGCGACAAGCTGGACGCTTATAAGGCGATTAATTTATGCTCTTAAAAGGAATAATCTAAGTCGTTTCTTTTAAATATGTTATTATTAGCTCATCTATATTAATATCAAAGCTAGAAATAAGTTTTCATAAAACCTATTTCTTTTTATCGATTAAGCGAGGTAGCTATGAATCAACTAAACTCCATTCCTAAAGAACAAGGAATATTCACTGCCACTAATCTAAAGCTAATGGCAATTTTAGCTATGATTGTGGATCACTTAGCCTGGGCCTTTTTGCCCCTTGATTCCTTGGCAGGACAGCTCATGCACGGCATTGGCCGGTTTACTTTTCCAATTATGGCATTTTTTATTGCGGAAGGTTTTTTTTATACCAAAAACTTTAAACGCTACTTAGGTCGCATGGGATTTTTTGCTATAATCTCCCATTTCGCCTTTCAATATTTTAGCTATGGTCGAATTCCACTATTTTCACCCAAAGCCGGTGACACTTTTTTAACCTTTACCTCCACTGGGATTCTTTATCCCTTTTGCCTTGGTTTGCTT
>JAAZGI010000488.1 GCA_012511315.1 Clostridium sp. | reverse complement strand
TAAGTGTCTAAATTCATCAGTCCTGCTTGAACCGAACCCACCGCCTCAAAGACAGTGCTTTATTCCAAAGCTTTGCCAGTCACCTCTCCCGCCAACATCGGGCCGCCGCTCACGAAAATCACCGTTAAATCCAAGCGAGCTGCTGCCATTAACATGCCCGGAACAATTTTGTCGCAATTGGGTACCAATACTAACCCATCCAAACTATGGGCTCGAGTCATCACTTCAATGGAGTCAGCAATCAGCTCCCGACTTGCCAAGGAATACCTCATGCCCGCATGGTTCATGGCTAAGCCATCACAAACGCCAATGGAAGGAAACACCAGTGGCGTTCCACCATTTAAGCGAACCCCCGTTTTTACAGCTTCTGTGATGGTACCTAGATGACTATGACCCGGCACCAAGTCACTAAAGGCACTGACCACTCCAATCATGGGTTGTTTTATTTCTTTGCTGGTTAACCCTAAGGCTTTGAGTAATGATCGGTGGGGTGCCCTTTCCAATCCTTCGGTTAGATTATGACTCTTCATGATCTTTCTCCTTGGCAAGCCAACTCATCATGCTGCGAAGCCTTTGGCCAACTGCCACCATGGGATGGTTTTTCTCCTGGTTACGCCTAGCATTAAACATGGGACGATTGGCCTGGTTTTCCAAAATCCAATCCCTGGCAAACTCACCATTTTGAATCTCTTTGAGCACCCCTTGCATTTCTTTGCGCGTGGCCTCATTGACGATGCGCCGACCTACTTTATAGTCCCCATATTCTGCCGTATCACTAACTGAGTAACGCATATATTCAAATCCACCCTCATAAAGCAAATCGACAATAAGTTTCATCTCATGCAAGCATTCAAAGTAGGCTACTTCCTCTTGATAACCTGCCTCTACCAAGGTATCAAAGCCAGCTTTGATTAGTTCACTAACCCCACCACACAAGACCGCTTGTTCGCCGAATAAATCGGTTTCCGTTTCCTCTTTAAACGTTGTTTCAATCACACCCGCTCGAGCACAGCCAATTCCCGCTGCATAAGCCATGGCAAGCCCAGCTGCATTACCTGTAGCATCTTGATGAACGGCATATAGAGCTGGCACCCCCTTGCCTTCTAAATAAACTCGTCTCACGAGATGACCGGGACTTTTCGGTGCCACCATAAATACATCCACGTCAAGAGGTGGAGCAATTTGGGAAAAGTGAACATTAAAGCCATGGGCAAAGGCTAAAGCCATTCCAGGTCGAAGATTGGGCTCAACCGCTGATTGATAGACCGCTGCTTGCTTTTCATCTGGCAAAAGCATCATGACTAAATCAGATTTTTTAACCGCCGCCTCACAGGTCATGACCTTTAAACCAGCTTCTTCTGCCCGCACCCAACTTTTAGATCCCTCATATAAACCAACCACAACATCAACTCCACTTGCCTTTAGATTCAAGGCATGAGCATGTCCTTGACTTCCATAGCCTAGAACACCTACTTTTTTTCCCTCTACAACTCTTACATCACAGGTATCTTCATAAAACATCTTTGCCATTACGTTTTCCCCTTTTCACTCTAAATTAATCGGTCTTTTAATTTTAAAATAAGCTGTTCTTATGCTTTTGTAATCTGTTGTCCTGTCTTGTGCATTACATCAATTTTTATTTTAAACCCCTCTAAAAACCGGTTTTTTTTTACACTAAATAATAATTTGCAAGCTTTCATCAGCATGATCCCTAAAGGGTCCCTACGTTTCAATCAACCTCTTCCACTGCGCTTACGTCCACCACTTTACACAAAGTATTTACCGCACCACTAAATAGTGGACTTTCAGCATTAAATGTAATATGCAACCAAGCGCCGGCCTCCATTGTTGATTCTTCCATTAAAATCTTACTCATCTGATAGCCTTTTCGTTTTAATAATGCCAAAACCCTCATCATGACTTCCGGCTCATTGGGAATAAATGCTCTTAAAGTTCTTTCCATAACGCCATCCTCCTTGAATTCAGATCTTCAAACCAACGCAAAAAACCCCTCGATAGGAATATTTTCCTATCGAGGGGCGAATATTTAATATATCGCGGTACCACCCTAAAGTTCAGCTCAAAAAGCTGCTCACCAGATCGAACAAAGATCAAAGTCTTTGTTGAATCCTGGCTTCTTAACGTTAGCCAATCCGGCGTGGTTTACTTGAAAGTACGTTCAACCTTGCTGCTCATGAGGGATTTATTAAATGTTCGGTTCAGTCTGCTTTTCACCATCCAGCAGCTCTCTGATCTGTTCCTGAATATGTTTGTCTCATTCGACGCATTTTGCTTGAAATCTGTTAAGTTGATATTACACAGCTATTTTTTTGCTGTCAATTGCTTTTTTATTTACACTGACAAAATAAACCCGTTGCCCTTTATAAAAAACCGACTCCCGTTACTCTTTTATCATAATCTACCCGTTTAAGTTATGATAACCCCTTAAAATACCGCGCAAAGAAAGCAAATTAATAAAACTTTAAAGCCTGCTTTTTTTGTATATTTATACAATTCTAATCTTGTTTTAGGGCTTCAACACCCTCCGATAT
>JAAZGI010000487.1 GCA_012511315.1 Clostridium sp. | reverse complement strand
CTCATATTAAAGAGCTTTCGGCTTCTGCCAGAAGAAGGAGTAAAAAGACTTCCAACAGTTTTGAATTTACCAGCTTTTGGGCTGATGGAAATAATAAGATTATTCCGGACTTAGTTGATTTTACAAAGACCTTTTTTGCAAAACATACTATTTTAAATATTTTGACCAAGTACTGTGTTTTTACCAGTGAAGACCTACTTCTTGTGATGAGACCCTATCAAATTGCCGCTACAGAAAGAATCTTAAACAGGATAGTGGTATCAACTAACTACAAGAAAACGGGAGGTCCGGATGCAGGAGGCTATATCTGGCATGCTACAGGCTCAGGTAAGACTCTGACTTCCTTTAAAGCTGCTATTTTAGCAACAGAAATTCCTACAATAGAGAAAGTTATATTTGTGGTGGATAGAAAAGACTTAGACTATCAAACCATGAAAGAATATGATCGTTTTGAGAAAGGAGCCGCCAATGGTAATACCTCTACTAAAGTCCTACAGAGGCAGTTAGAGAATAAAAACCATCGTGGAGGCTATGAAGATTACAAAATAATAGTAACCACAATTCAAAAGTTAGATGTTTTTATTAAGAGAAATAAGAAGCACGATATTTATAACAAACACGTTGTTCTGATTTTTGATGAGTGTCATAGGTCTCAGTTCGGGCAAATGCATAGGGCAATTATTAAAAGCTTTAAGAATTACCACATATTCGGCTTTACGGGAACACCGATCTTTGCAGCCAATGCGCTATATGGAGGAAACCCGACCTTTTCTACCACTGAGCAGGTTTTTGGTGAAAAACTCCACACCTATACCATAGTAGATGCTATCAATGATGGAAATGTTCTCCCTTTTAGAATCGATTTTATTAATACCGTCAAGATGCCGGACTATATAAAGGATGAGAAAGTATTTGCCATAGACAGGGAAAGAGCCCTGGCTGCACCGGAACGAATATCTGAAGTAGTGAACTATATATTGGAGCATTTTGACCAGAAGACAAAAAGGCAGTTCTCTTATTCTTTTCTTGCTAAATGGGAAGAGAGAGAAAAAGATAGCAAAGAAATTATAGAAAAAAGAGAATCCAGAAGGGTGGCAGGATTTAACTCTATTTTTGCAGTAGCTTCTATTCCTATGGCTATTAAATATTATAGTGAATTTAAGAAACAAATAGAGGAAAAACAGAGGGACTTGAGAGTTGCCACGATCTTCTCTTTTGCTCCCAATGAAGAAGAAATGGATGGCATCTTAGTTGATGAAAATTTAGATACAGACAATTTAGACCAATCATCCAGAGACTTTTTAGAATCAGCTATAAACGATTACAATAAATATTTTTCCACAAACTTCGATACTTCCTCAGACAAATTTCAAAATTACTATAAAGACCTGTCTCTAAGGGTTAAGAATAGAGAAGTTGATATTTTAATAGTAGTAAATATGTTCTTAACCGGATTTGATGCAACTACTCTAAATACCCTATGGGTGGATAAAAACCTAAGACAGCATGGTTTAATTCAAGCTTTTTCCAGAACGAATAGGATTCTAAACTCTGTTAAGTCCTTTGGCAATATTGTATGTTTCAGAGATTTAAAAGAAGAAACAGATAGGCTATAGCTTTATTTGGAGATAAGGACGCCGGGGGCATCGTCCTTCTTAGAACCTATGAAGAATACTATGAGGGTTTTGATAAGGACGGCAAACATCAAGCAGGCTATAGAGACCTTGTCAACGAACTGGAGCAAAAATATCAACTGGGCCAACCTATCATAGGTGAACATAATCAAAAAGAGTTCATAAAACTATTTGGAAAAATACTCAGAGTTAGAAATATTTTAACTTCATTTGATGAATTTGAGGATGATACTCTCTTAGCTGAAAGAGACCTTCAAGACTACCAGAGCATTTATATCGACCTTTACCAAGATTACAGAGGAAAACTAACAGGTGATAAGGAAGATATAAATGATGACATCATCTTTGAAATGGAGCTTATAAGGCAGATAGAAGTTAATATCGATTATATTCTTATGCTGGTGGCTAAATATAAAGATTCAAATTGTAAGGATAAGGATATTCTAACTACTATTGATAAGGCTATAAATTCATCTTTAGAGCTTAGGAGCAAAAAGGATCTTATTGAAAGATTTATAGAGCAAGTTAACATCTCAACTGAGGTTGATAAGGATTGGAAAGTCTTCCTAAATGAAAACAAAGAAAATGACATAGACAAGCTTATCAAGGAAGAAAACCTTAAGGAAGAAGAAGCAAGAAGATTCATTGAAAATTCATTTAGAGACGGCCTTATGAAGACAACAGGAACTGATATAGACAGAATAATGCCGCCTGTTTCTCGCTTTGCTTCTAACTCCAGGACCATTAAAAAGCAGACTATAATTGATAAACTTCTGGCCTTCTTTGAGAAATACTTTGGCTTGGTGTAGTGGTTTATATTGGAAAAAATAAGGAGAGTTAGTAGGTAACACTTTAGTGTCAAGCAATTAGGTGATTTATCAAGCTGGAAACCACACAAATGAAGTCAACCGCCGTACCGAAAATCGCCCAATGGCCCTATTTGAGCTCGCCATTGGGCTAAAGCGACCGTGGTTTTCATATTTCACCAGCCAAATTTGAATGTGTTTATCAAGCAAATAATCTTAATTAGTAGTCCAATTATGCTCTAACTCATCAGTTCAGCAATTAGTTGTAAAGGGTTCAGTAGTGTCATCCTGAAAGCATGGTTGCAAAAATGTTGATCTTCGAAGATAGTGAGAGGGGCAGAGAAATCATGAAAATTTTAAACTAAGATTAGCTCAATACCAAGACGGTCAATAAACTTAATCCAATCATGGCTAAGATTTTCATCTGTGATGATGGTGTCAAAATCTTCTAAGTTTGCAAAGGCGACTGGACAGATTTTGTCAAATTTGGAGGAATCCATTAGTAAATAACTATGTTCTGCTACTTCAATTGCAGCCTGCTTTGTGTTTGTCTCGTAT
>JAAZGI010000010.1 GCA_012511315.1 Clostridium sp. | reverse complement strand
TTATTTTATGATGAGATCTTTCCGAGAGCCTCAGTGTTTTTTTAAAGTCTATTCCTGACTTTCTTGGCGGATTTTCTTTAAAGCCCGTTCTATGTATTTACTTAATTGCTGAAAGGTTTTTTCATAGGCATCCATGGATTGACCAAAGGGGTCTGCGACTTCCTCTACAGCTTCTACGAATTCATTCAAAGGGTATACCTTGGTACAACTGGTGAAATTAAGGATAAAGTCGGCTTGGGGTCGAGTCATGGTGAAAATAAAGTCGCCTTTTAAACAATCAGCTTCAGACAACTGCTTAGCTTCTTGCCTCAACTCCATGGCAAGCTTATCTTTTAATAATCTTTGGGTGTAAGGACTCGTCTCACTGCCGGGCATAATTTGAATTCCTCTGGACTCCACAATAAAGTCCGGAGCCATATGTCTTAAAATTCCCTCTGCCATGGGGCTACGACAGGTGTTACCTGTACAAACAAATATTATCTTCACTTCGACACCTCCTTTATTTTATAGGCTGCAGCCTTCTTAAGCCGATTCATCAATGAAAGCCCTAAACCTTGTTCTGGAATCGTTTGAATCCATACAGCTTCTGCTTCTTGATCATCAGCCCGGCGCAAGGTTTCAAATATTCCCTGAGCGGCCTCTTCCACCGACTTAAAGTGAACCAGCCATGTTCCTAGATTTCGACTGTGTTTTTCAGCTTGTAGACTTTGATTTAAAGGACGTTGACGCAGGGATTTCTTGTTTGTAAACCCTTTCATTATCTCTCGATCAATAAATATCAGCAGCGTGTTTTCCTCGCGTTCTTTTAGCATGTGGTCTCGCACCTGCTCTGGATTCCCCTGAAATAGAGTGACAGGAGCTTTGGGCGCATAGTGCCGATATTTCATTCCAGGCGCTCGCGGGGTCTGGTCCCCTTGAAGGGATTCGGAGGGACGATAAATTACCTCACCTAAATCCTTTCGCAATTCCTCTAAGGTGACCGCACCGGGACGCAAAAGCTCAGGAACTTCACCAGAAAGATCAATGATCGTCGACTCTAGCCCCACCCTGGACTGATCCATGCCAAGAATCATATCCACCCGGCCTTCCAAGTCTTGCCTGCAACGCTCATAGGTTGTTGGCGAAGGACGACCAGAAATATTGGCTGAAGGCGCTGCGATCACTGTACCACTAGCTTTGATTAAAGCCAGGGCAACGGGCTGATCCGGCATCCGAACCCCCACTGTGTTTAAAGAACCCGTGGTTTCTTGGGGAACCCTTGGATCTTTTTTCAAAATTATGGTTAGGGGCCCTGGCCAATATTTTTTCATCAACCGTTCAGCTTGAGGTGGAACTTCTAATGCAATCCCACTTAAGTCAAAATCTGCTACATGGATAATCAGTGGATTATCCGAAGGTCTGCCCTTAGCTTGATATATGGAATGAACCGATTCAGCCTTCATGGCATCGGCTCCCAGCCCATAAACTGTTTCTGTTGGAAATACTACCGTTCCACCCCGACGGATTACTGCACCCGCCTGCGCAAAAACTTCTTCTTGCTGAGCTTCATCTAAGCTGGTGAGATCATAACAGCGAGTATTGACCTTTAATTTATCCATGGCAACCTCCTTTCTATGCATTTAAATTCCTGTCTCTGTTCGTTAATTTTCCACTTCTTTCGTTTAATCGTCTAAAACAATATACACAGTTTGTTTTCTAGCTTCAAGGCATTCTAAACCTAGACATTCTTAATCAAAGAAATTCTAAGCCTAAGGTCCTTAATAACAAAGGATCTTATATAAAAGACACTCTACACCATTTTATGAAATTTCTTCCTAAAAATTGAATGCTTTGTTTAGGAAATTTCTTCAAAAATGCAGTCTCCCGAAGGAAACTGCATTCTGACCATTAATTTCGTTCTGCGCCCATCAGTTTCAGTTTTTCACTTTGGTCGAAGGTGGTAAGTGAGTCTAACATCTCATCAATATCTCCATCCATAAAGGGTTCAAGCTTATACAGGGTTAAGTTGATTCGGTGGTCTGTCACTCTTCCCTGGGGGTAGTTATAGGTCCGGATTCTTTCTGAACGATCACCAGTACCAACTTGAGACCGGCGTTCATCAGCAATGTTTTGGCTACGTTCCCGCTCAGCGATTTCAAAGAGTCTAGCTTTTAAAACCTTGAGGGCTTTATCTTTGTTTTTCAGCTGGGATTTTTCGTCCTGCATAGAGACAACTTCCCCGGTGGGAATATGAGTAATTCGCACCGCTGAGTCTGTGGTGTTAACCGACTGACCACCATTCCCTGAGGAACGGTACACATCGATTCTTAAATCGTTTGGATCGATTTGAACATCAACATCGTCTACTTCCGGTAGCACAGCTACTGTTGCCGTGGAGGTATGAATCCGTCCTTGAGATTCGGTCTCGGGAACCCGTTGAACTCGATGAACCCCTGATTCATATTTGAGTCTTGAATAGGCTCCATTTCCTTTAATCATAAAGACAACTTCTTTAAAGCCTCCAATGTCAGTTTCATTCACAGACATAAGCTCTACTTTCCAGTTATTGCCTTCAGCATACTTGACATAAAGACGATACAAAGAGTGGGCAAATAAGGCTGCCTCGTCTCCACCTGCTCCGCCGCGAATCTCCACAAAAACGTTTTTCTTGTCGTTGGGATCCTTTGGAACCAGTAAAATTTGAATATCATCATGGATTTTCTGCAGTTCCGTTTGCAATACTTTATTGTCTTCTTGGAACATTTCTTTCATATCCTGATCGAGGTCATTTTCTGAAAGCATCGCCTTGTTTTCTTCTAACTGAGTTTCTCTTTTACGATACTCGCGGTACTTTGTTACAATTTCTTCTAAGTCTGAATGTTCTTTCACTAACTTCTGCCATTCGGTTTGATTCTGCATAATTACAGGATCTGAAATCTGATGTGACAGTTCATCATATTTATTTTCTATAAAGCTGAGTCTATCCAGCATATTTATCACTCCATTTCTTTTCGCATTGATTTGTAGGGTCCCATTTTATTTCTCAGTGTATCTTCATTACTAGTTACGCTACAAATCTCGGACCCAAGAAGCTCGGACTACTCGAGATTTTCCAGCTAGATCGTTGATGACCTCAATGTCTTGCCAATTGAATTGACGAAGCAACTCGGATACTTCTTGTCCCTGATCAGCTCCAATCTCGAAATAAAGAGAGCCACCATTCACTAAGTACTGACGAGCCTTATCTGAGATTCTTTCATAAAACTCCAAACCAGAGCCTCCACCATCCAATGCTTGACGTGGTTCATACTCACGAACATCTCGAGGTAAGCTGCGCATATCATTGCTGGTTATGTAGGGTGGGTTTGAAACAATCACATCAAAATCATCCGATCCCTTAATGGCATCAAATAAGTCCCCCACTTTAAAATCAGTTTGCTGATTTAAACCTAGATTCTGGGCATTCATTCGTGCCACCGCCATGGCTCGCGGACTGATATCAGCCAGCACCAATTCCATTTGAGGAAAACGATGGGCTAGGGATAATCCGATAGCTCCTGATCCCGAGCAAAGATCCAAAATCCGAATCGTTTCTTGTTTATTTACGAAAGCTTCTATTAAATGAGAAACTTCTTCCACTAAAGTTTCCGTATCTGGCCGGGGGATCAAAGTGTGTTTATTCACGATAAAATCTAATCCCATAAATTCCTTATGTCCTGTAATATAGCTAACTGGCATATGGTTACGGCGTTTATTGATTAGTTCTTTAAAACCTTCAAACTTTGCGTAAGACACCGTAGCTTCAGGGTGAGCCATTAGGTAGGCGCGATCAAATCCCGTCACATGTTCTAAGATAACATCACGATCCAAGGCAGCTCCCTCTAATCCCTTTAAGCGCTCATCAGCAAAGGCCTTCAATTCTTTAATGGTCCACAGCAGGTTCTCTGATCGTTTTAAAGCTGTTATAGCCACCTCGATCATGGAGTCATCGGGTTCTGCTGTCGTAAAGCGCTGCATCATTTTACCAGGTAAACTGATGGCCTTAGA
Organism: Clostridium sp.; assembly: GCA_012511315.1. Lineage (GTDB taxonomy): Bacteria > Bacillota > Clostridia > Clostridiales > Clostridiaceae > JG1575. Next base: position 2,213 of record JAAZGI010000010.1, on the reverse strand, counting down.
CAACGCTGAATCATTGGCTCCCAGCCATAAGATCAATTCAAAGGTTATGCCAGAGATTAGCGGGATTAAAACAATCTTTGCAAAGACCCGGATAAAGGGGTTAGCACTTGGCACGAAGGTGAAAATCAAAATCGACACCATCAAGACGAGAAACATAAAGTTTGTTCCACATCGAGCATGGTAGCGAGAAGACTTGCGAACATTTTCCGTTGTTAATTCTAAACCATGTTCATAGGCATCAATTACTTTATGTTCTGCACCATGATACATGAATACCCGATGAATTTCGGGAAGTTTGGATATCCCAAATAGATAGGCGATAAACAAAACGATTTTAATCAAAGCTTCCAGTAGATTAAGCGCCATTCGATTACCTACTGGCTCGATTAATAAACGAGCCAAGAATGTTGGCAACACGGTGAAAAATAATAGGGCAATGGCCAGCGAGACCCCAATGGTTACGCCCTGAAATATCTTTTGGCTTTTGCCTTTCGAGATTTTTTCCAGCCAGTTTTCAAACTTTGACGGCTCTTCTACTTCCTCTTCAAAGAATTGAGTGGAAAAATTCATCACTCTCATACCTGTGGCCAGTGAATCTACTAGATTAAAGATTCCTCGCAAAATAGGCGTTTTACGCAGGCTGGACTGATGATATTTAATTGGTTCTGTTAGCGTTTCAATCATTCCTTCAGGTGTCCGTACAGAAGTTGCCACACAGTGACTCCCCCTCATCATGACACCTTCAAGGACCGCCTGTCCTCCTACGTTTTTCATAACTATTTTTCCTTTTCCTTTGCCATGTCATTTTCAAAACTTTAAACTACTTACTAAACAGGTCTTATCATATCATTATTGTTTAATATTTTATTTCATTTCAAGTTCTTTGTTCAAGCTCTTATTTTTGCGACCAATTCCACAACTTTGCTTCCTCAGCTTGTTTTATTCGCTTTTTTTCTTCATATTCTTTTTTCAGTCGGAAATAGCAGTCTGAACAAAGGGACTGATACTCGACCTCCGCTTGATTATCAATGGCCACTTGTTCACCTTCGAAGACAAATTCGCCATAAAGTTTTCTTCCATTAAACGTTGCTTTGCGGCCGCAGGTACAGATTGTTTTCATTTCCTCAATGGAATGAGCCAATAATAACAAACGTTGTGCCCCTTCAAATCCAATGGTGGAAAAATCAGTCCGCAAGCCATAAGCAATAACTGGAATTTTCAACTGAATCGTCACAGACATCAATTGGTCAACCTGTTCTGTTTTTAAAAACTGAGCTTCATCAACCAAAATACAGTGGGTCGTTTTTTTTGCTTGCTGGTCTGCAATAATTTTAAACAAATCATCTTCCGGTTGAGACATATAGTCAACGTTGCGTTCAATCCCAATTCTTGAGATTAGCCTATGTCCACCTTTGGCATCTATTTGTGGTTTTATTAAAAACACATTCATGCCACGCTCTTCATAGTTAAAAGCAACCTGCATCAGGGCTGTAGACTTACCAGAGTTCATCGCTCCGTATCTGAAATATAATTTTGCCATCGCTGTCCTCGTTACTGTTTCTTGTCCTTGTTGTACGCATTCTATTCTCAATATACTATTATACTGTAATTTTCTTTAAAATACGAGAAAATATTGACTTTAGATTAACCTTTCTGATATCATTGAGTAGTTAATTGATAATTAATAATTTAAATAATGATTCGAGGTGAAAAAAATGAAAGAAGGCATACATCCAGAATACAACCATGAAGCTGTTGTTAAGTGTGCATGTGGAAATACCTTCGTAACCGGATCCGTTAAGGACGAGCTGAGGGTAGAAATATGTTCTCAGTGCCATCCTTTCTTCACAGGCAAGCAGAATATTGTTGACGTCGGTGGAAGAGTTGATCGGTTTAAGAAGAAACTCGAGAAGAGAACAGTCAAGAAAGCTGCACCTGTGCAAACACCAGCCGAAGAAGAAAATACAGAAGCATAAATCCATTTATGGCTTTATGTTTATCGAGTAGGAGACTAGCCATTAACTGACTAGTCGACCTCTCACACCACCGTGTGTACCGTTCGGTACACGGCGGTTCTTTAGTTTTCACATATTTTCAGATAGTAGTCAGCCATGGACATATAGCCAAGGCTGACTATTTCTTTGTTTGTAAGTACACTATTTAGCATGATTGCTGCCCGCCAAGTTCCCTTGCGGCAGTTTGCCATTTCATGC
>JAAZGI010000486.1 GCA_012511315.1 Clostridium sp. | reverse complement strand
TTCACTGTGTTGTTGAAATTCGTTCCATTGTTTTGATCATTATCCATAAATTTCATCACTCCTCTTCTCTAACTTATAACAGTTTAATATGAAACATTGATTAAAGCAAAGTTGGCAGTTGACACGGCCACCCAATGTTTTCTATAAAATCCAATATCCCTGCAACGTTATTTTTGTAATTTTACAAGTTACTATGGCTAGACGAATTGAACATTGGAACGTCAATGGAGACTGCAATTATGGTTGTTCAAGAAGAGGCAATCTAGATATGTCTGAAGAAAATCATCCCGTTTTTTAGAAGTTTTTCACCATATGAGATTTCCCTACCCTAAATCCGATCTTCCAGGTATTTCTTTAAAAACATTTGCATCTCTTCTGAGTCTGGTGCTGTGAAAATCTTGTCTGGCGTTCCCTCTTCCCGAAGCATGCCTTCTTTCAAGAAAATGATACGATCAGAAATTTCCTTTGCAAAACGCATTTCGTGGGTAACTATAATTAGAGTTATTCCCGTCTTGGCTAAATCCCGAATAACATTTAGAACTTCTTCCACCATTTGAGGATCTAATGCACTAGTAGGCTCATCTAAAAGCAAAACCTCAGGATCCATTGCAAGCGTTCTTGCGATAGCAACCCGTTGTTTTTGTCCCCCCGATAGCCGGTTAACCGACTGCTTTATATAAGCTTCCATCCCAACTTTATGCAACATTTCTCGAGATTTAATAGTAGCTTCTTCTTTACTACGGCCCAACACCTTCACTTGACCAATCATTAGATTATCCAGCACTGTCATGTTGGTAAATAAATTGAATTGTTGGAAAATCATGCCAACTCGCTGACGGTACTTTTCCAAAGAAAATCTGGCATCTTTGATATTTAGGCCATTAAGTAAAATATCTCCTTCTTCATAGTTATCTATAAGATTGATACGAAGTAGGAAAGTGCTTTTTCCACCACCGGATGGACCGATAAAAGTTAGAATTTCTCCTTTTTCCACACTTAAATCAATACCTTTAATAATTTCTTGATCTCCAAAATATTTATGAATGTTTATTAGTTCAATCTGATTCATTTTTTCACACCTCCAAGGGGTACTGTTTGACTCTGCAACGCCTGTACTGGCAACCCCAAAGATTTTTCAATCACCATAAGAACTCGGGTTGTAATAAATGTCAGTCCAAAATAGATGGCGGCAATGATTATCATAGTTTCAGAAAATTTATAGGTCGTTCCTGCTACAGACATCCCTTGAAAGAACAGCTCAGTTAGACCAATCACATTAAGAACCGATGTATCTTTAATATTAACCACAAACTCATTACCAATTGAAGGAAAGGCATTCCGAACGGCTTGTGGAAGAATAATTAGTCGGAAAGCTTGAGTTTCTGACATACCGATCGTCAATGCTGCTTCCCTTTGGCCTGGATCAACCGATTGGATTCCGGAACGAATGATTTCTGACATATAAGCTGCCGTATTTAAAGATACAATAATGATTGCAGCAACCATTGGGGTCCATTGCAGAATCCGGTAAAAGTAATTATATAAAAAGACCGCTTGGACCATCATTGGCGTCCCACGCACAAATTCAATGTATGCTGCACTTAAAAAACGAAGGATTATTTTCATGATCTTAATGAATCCATTATCTTTATCAGAGATGCGAATGAGCCGCATCCCTGATAAGATAAATCCCAAGAGCAAACCCAATATGGTTCCTGTCAAAGCAACTAGAAGCGTTGTTTGGATGCCCTGCAAATACAAGTTTTGATATTGAAAAAATAAATTTTGAATTGTCTGGCTCATTTAATGTTCTCCTTGCAGTTTCTTTAAGGTTGATTTTTTACAGAAAGTTCCATTAGTGAATCTCGTTTTTCCTCATCAAACATGGCTAAATAAGCATCGATCTCTGCCTTTAATTCGCTATTACCTTTCGCCAGAGCAATTGAGCAGGCAGTCGGTACTCCCTGGATTTGTTGGAAGCCTTGTTCAGGTGGAAATTCAACCATGACAAGATTAGGGTTCGCATGTACCACGGATATACCAACTGGTTTGTCTAAAACAGTTCCATCCACGACCTCGTTGGCAATGGCATGAATAATCAGTGGTACAGTGCCAAGAGGGGTTTCATGACGTACTCCTGGAATTTGGGAAATCGCGCGATCGTAGTTCGTTCCTTTTTGGCCAACTACTTTTGCCATCGAAAAGTCGTTCAGTGATGTGGCCTGTTCATAGGGACTACCCTTTTTTACTAGCATGACGTAGGCTGAATCGTAATAGGGGATTGAAAAATCAACTGATTCAGCTCGTTCCGGTGTTTCACTCATCCCGGCAATAATCAAATCAATGGCTCCATTTTGAACGGCTGGAATTAACCCTTCCCAAGAGATTTGCTTGATGACTAGTTCTCGGTCTAACACTCTGGCTAGTTCTTTAGCAACCTCCACATCAAAACCACCGGCATACCCTGCTCCACCGTCGATTTTGACAGCTCCATTACTATCTGTGGGTTGATTCCAGTTATAAGGTGCATAGTTAGCTTCCATACCAACAATCAACAATTCCTTTTCTTGGGTTATCTCGATGGCCTCCTTCATGTCATTAGCTGTTCCCAATTGATTGTTAATTGAACTTGTTTCGGTGCTGCTTTTGGTTGTCGCTGACGAACAACTAGATACAGTCATTATGCCTATCAACAATAGTGCGATTATACTTTGCTTCATAATTTCTTCTCCTCTTCTCTTATTTTTTGCAAAAAAATAAGAGACCGTGCCAGACGATCTCCATGTTACGAAAAATCAGTTCTAGCGCCCTTTCAACAGAAAGGAGTGCTACAGGTATTTCCTGTAACCCCATATAAACCCAGTACCCCAGATTTATATTCGGCGATGATTACCTTTCCCTGGACTCACAGCCTGCCGGCTCCTCCAGATACTCATTTACATCGCTACCTCTAAACTTACTCTTATTTTTTTATAGTGTATCACATCACGTTTTTTTGTCAACAACCAAACCTATGCGCTGAATAGCTATTCTCTTCTCCTTCTCCTCTCTAAGTTGACCTTCTAACCATCCTTACCTGTTTTCTTCCTTTCAAATATTAAGGTTCTACAACATCCAGAAAAGTAAAGGCTCCGTTTTTAACCTGTTTAATCACGACGCCTTTGATCGCATTACGATTTTCATCAAAGTTAACAACCCCCGCAGCTCCTTGAAAATCTTCTACCTTGTTTAAAGCTTCTTGAATTTTTCCAGGATTTGCAGAACCTGCTGATTCCATCGCCTTGTATGCCATGAGGTAGGCATCATAAGCCAAAATCGATGCAGCCGCTACTTCTTCATTAGGATATTCAATCTCCCAGGCTTCCATAAATTTGTTTGTCTCATTCGTTAATGAATGATCTTTATCAAAGAAAGTTGAGAATATAATCCCTTCTATTGCTGAACCACCTTGATTTATAAGTTCTGGGTTTTCCCATGTATCTCCGCCCAGTATATCAAGCTCTATTCCCATATCCCTCGCTTGATTAATGATGTGGCTAGCTTCTGTATAGCTACTTGGAGCAAAAATGACTTCAGCACCTGAGCTCTTTAGTTGAGTGAGGATGGATTTAAAGTCTTGTTCATCCTTTTTGAAATCATAGGTAGCCACAATGGTCCCACCGCGTTCCTTGTATTGTTGCGCAAAAAAGTTAGCAAGATCCACAGAGTATTCACTATTGATTTCCCGCAAAATGCCAACTTTTGTTTTAGCCAATTCATCATATGTGTAGTTTGCCATGACGGTTCCTTGAAAAGAATCAATAAAGCAAACGCGGTAATAATATTTATTTCCCAAGGTTACTTTAGGATTAGTAGCTGATGCTGCAATAACTGGAATTTTAGCATTGGCAAACACCGGCCCCCCTGCAATGGACATAGTTGACCCCCAACTTCCCAGAACAGCACTAACTCTATTATTAACTAAGCTTGAGGCTACGTGGACCGCTTCAACACGATCCGACTTGTTGTCACCTTCTATTAACTCAATTTTTTTACCCAATACTTCAGGATATAATTTATTCGCTAAGCGAATTCCTTTCAGTTCTAGTTCTCCTCCAGCAGCATGAGCTCCAGTTAGTGGCTGAAAGACACCAATTTTAATTGTGCCTGCTGAATCTGTAATGGGGAGATTCTCTCTCCCACAACCTGCCATCAATATAACAAATAATAATAAGGCTGAAAGCCTGTAGACTGATTTCTTCATTTTGCCCTCCCCAATTCACTTCATTTTG
>JAAZGI010000485.1 GCA_012511315.1 Clostridium sp. | reverse complement strand
AGATACCATTTTTCATGAGCTCGCAAGATCACAAAATGGTCGGTAGCAATGATTTCTAGTAGCTTATCAATTAAACTAGGCCATTCGTCTTGATTTTTGCAGTGAATCATATAATTAGATTCGTTGGCCAATAAAAGAGACTGAATTCCACTGAATTCAATCTTGATATAACCTGTCTCAAGCATATCAATGGACAGAAGATTTAAGAGCTCGTCTTGATAGAGCCATTTTAAGGCTTTTTCTTTTGTGTCAAGTAATTCCATAATTATCTCCTTGTATTTTTTTATTCAGTTCATTAAATACTTTTGATGAATTGAACTAAAGTCTAAATCGAGAAGGGAGGTCAGGATAGATATAATTTCAAGAGATCTGGATAACTAATTTGAATATCTGTTCCATTTTATGCTCATTTTTTGATATATTTCAGTTATTTCTCTGTTTTTATTTTTACTGCAAAAGCTTCCAGTCTTTTTGCTTCAGATCCCAAGATCCATTTTTAAAATTTTGATATTAGAATGATTTTTGTTTCGAGACCGTTATTACACTACAATTTTATCATGCCTCGCTTCAAAGATATAGGAATGAAAAGCCTGTTGATATTTTAAAAAGATCGAGTGTTATAATACGAATAGTTATTAAATTCAATAAAAAGGAGATCATGAATGTCTGAAAAATATGAAACCATTTTAAAAGCACAACTTAACCATAGGACCATTCGAGAATTTAAAGATCAGCCTATTCCAGAGGAGCTTTTTAATCATTTGCTCGAAGTAGCTCGCCGTACACCTACGTCAACAGGATTGCAGTCGTGTTCCGTGATCCGGATTACTGATAAAGAAGTAAAAGCTCAGTTGTCAAAGATTTGTCGACAAGAATATGTCGCAAGAGCTCCAGAACTATTAGTTTTTATTGTGGATCAACATCGCAATAGTCAGATTCTTAAGGAAATGGGAGGAGATTCAACGAAGTCAGGTGACATGGATAAATTTTTCCAATCCTTCACGGATGCCTGTTTGATGGCACAAAACGTTAATAATGCAGTAGAATCTTTAGGGCTAGGCGCCGTTTATTTAGGCTCGATTTTAAATGATCCAGGGAAAACCATTGAACTGTTAGGTCTTCCTGACTATACTTTCCCGGTGGTGGGGTTGGGAATTGGATATCCTGATGAAAAGCCTCAGTTAAAGCCGCGAATGGATATGAAACTGCGGGTATTTGCAAATAAATATAATAGTTTTGCAGGCGACTATTTGGAGCGCCTTTCAGACTATGATGAGGAAATGACAAGCTATTATGATTTAAGGGAGGCTAATAGACGATCCGACTCCTTTACTCGTCAGGTGGAGCAACGCATGACGCAGGGGATTCCAGAGCGTCAAGCGTTGATGAATGATATTGTAGGCCAAGGTTTTGATCTTAAACTAAAATAATAAAAGTAATGGAATCATACTGAGATTATCAATCCCAATCGTCAATTTAAGCTAGAAATTATTTAACCCCGATCCATTCTCTATACATTCTCAAGAAAAATCTTAGCTTAAATTAATCTGTTAGGTATAAATAATGAGCCATTGGACGATGAGAAAGATGCAGGAGCTGATTTTAGATAAGATTTAAAGCAGAAACCTTACCTTAAGACATAAGACGCTTTGTAAAGACAAGCTCCAGGATGTAAAAAAACTTTTAAACCGAGATCTAAATCTGGGGCTGTTTTAGGGTATTCACTTTAACCAAAACCAGAGAAATTTAATTAGCCCTTAAGTTTTTGTTGACAAGATAATAGATTGATTAGGATACAGAGGCTAATATTTTTGAGGCTTAAATTTTTATGGAATGATTCGATATAAGGTGACTATTTCATGCTATGATTTAACAAATCAAGGAAGGTGAATAAAGTGGAAGAACAGAAAATAATGAAGTTTAAAGATGAAGATGGAAATGTTCTGGAGTTTGAAGTGATGGCTCGGATTTTTCTCGAAAAAAAGGAGTATCTGATCCTAGGTCCCCTAGAATCAGACGCGGAAGAATTTGTTTTTCGGATAGATCGTACAGAAGACAATCAAGAGGTTTATAACGCCTTGGAATCTGATGAAGAGTTTCATAAAGTAAAAAAAGAATATTCACGAATTTTATATAATGAGAAAAAGGGAGAAACCAATGACTAAAAAAGAAGAAATTCTAAAATTAATGGAAGAGGCTGAGTTATCTGATATTGAGATATTAAAAGAAGAAGAGAGTTTGACACTAGTTCGATTTTTTTATGATTTTGATGAGGATGAATTAAGAGCAGCTGAAAACTTTGCGAAGTCTGAAAGTGAAGAGGAAGAGGAGTCTGCTGAAGTTGAAGAAACCGCTGAAGTTGATTTAGCCTATGATGAGGACGAAGAGTTTTTTGGGGATGATAAGCAGAAATACCTGTCAGAGATTGCCATTGACCACGTAGGCGAAATTCTTGAAGATCTTCAAGATGAGCTAATGATGGAAATTCAATATGTGGGTTATAATTTAGACGAAGGCGAGTATGATGCTTTTGAATTTATAGCTGTTATTTTTGAAAAAGGACAAGCTTTAAATATTGAAGATATTCTAGATGAATTGGATATCTAGGTAAAATCATGGTATAATTAATTCAAGGAAAACATCCTCTTGTGTTCGCACAACTCATCTATATTCAACCTACGTTTCTATTACGGGATTCAACATACCTGTTTGTTCCGTCAGTATTAACTCCACTGGGACCTAGAAGACATCGAACGGCAGTGACGGAAACCCACCTGCTTTGGCGGGTATGAATAAATGAGGGAACGGCACAAGGGAATTCTAAAATAAGCTGTAGCGTTAATAGCGCTACAGCTTGTTTTGAGTAGAAAGAGTAAACGATTTTCCGATTGTATAGCAATGGGAATTTAAGATAAGAAAAATAATAATTGGGAAATTTTATATGGGTTTTTCTTAATCAGTGATATACTAACAATAGAAAATTATAAAGGACTTTAACAATGATTAATTTAAAAAACAAGCTCGAATCGATGCCTTTAGAGGATTTGATTGCGGGCATTAATGATTTCACAGCAACCACTAGAGAGCGGGAGTTAACTAAAGAAGAAGCAGATCATCGCCAAGCTTATCGCATGGAATATATTGATCGGATCAAGCGAAATATGCGGTCAACCTTAGATAACACAACGTTTGAAATTGTAGATGAGGGGAATAATGGCAGTAACAGTTAAAAAACTTATTCAAGATTTTGGGTTGGAAGTTTTGACACCAGGAGCGGATGATAATTTAATCGCACTACAAGATGTCAATCGACCTGGTTTGCAACTGGCTGGTTTTTTCAATTATTTTGATAATGATCGTATTCAAGTGATTGGTAATGGTGAATGGAGTTACTTAGATGAGCTTGAGCAAACCTTACGTAGCGAAAGATTACATAAATATTTTGAACATGAGATGCCTTGCGTTATTATTACGCGTAAACTTGAAGCGCATGAAGAATTACTGTTAGCGGCACAGAAAAACCACCAGTGGATTCTTCGGACCGACCAAAGTTCTTCAAAGTTTATTTCAAAGCTGACTCTTTACTTAGCCAACGAGATGGCACCTGAAGTGCGAATTCATGGTGGTCTGATTGATGTCCATGGAATCGGTGTGTTGATTACCGGAGATTCAGGGGTTGGAAAATCAGAAGCAACTCTAGAACTTGTTCGACGAGGTCATCGGATCGTGTCGGATGATGCAGTGGATATTCGGGAAGTGGATGGGGTGCTTTCGGGCCACTGTCCAGAAATAACTTTTGGGATGATGGAAGTTCGTGGAGTAGGGATTATTGACATAACGCAACTTTATGGGTTATCGAGCACGTCACCGGCTAAAAATATTGAGCTGATTATTCACCTGCAACGTTGGGACGGGGAAGAAGAAGGGCGCTATGATCGACTTGGCATCAATGAATATCATAATATTTTAGGTGTTGATGTCAAAAAATTGACCATCCCTGTTCGCTCAGGACGCAACTTGGCCATTATTATTGAGGCAGCAGCAGCTAACTATCGTTATTCTAAAACAGTTCGTTTAACCCCCAGCGAGATCATTGACCAGCGCATTTCGGAAACTTCAAATCGTAACATCTAGGAGGACTAGCAGCTTGAGAAATATTGACATTTTTTTACGAGAAAACGGAATTAAACCTAGCTATCAGCGCAAACGAATTTATGAATTCATGTATGAAAACCGGATCCATCCAACGGTAAATATGATTTACCAAGCCTTGATTCATGAGATTCCGACCTTATCAAAAGCGACGGTTTATAACACGATGAATTTATTCGATGAACAAGGACTTATTGATGTTATTCCAATCGAAGGAAATGAATCAAGATTCGATATACGACCCCAAAAACCTCATGCTCACTTTAAATGTGATGCATGTCTTGAAATATTTGATGTAGAAATAGAAATTCCAGAACAGATAATTAGCGAAAAATTAACCGGCTGTGAAATTTCAAATCAAAACATCAATTTTACAGGTACATGTTCAAGGTGTATCGAAGGAAATCAAAGACAAGCGGTTTAATTAGTTGTTTAGTTGATAAGGGCTCAGAAGTCTAAAGCATTGAATACGAGGCCATTAAAAACTTTAAAAATAAAACCAAACTAAAGGATAGATGAAAAAACTAAAAGCTCAAATGGCGTTGGCCGTTTGAGCTTTTAGTTTTTTATTGTCTATTAAATATCTTGCAAAGCCTTGCGCTTAAGAATTGTTAAAATTAAGCCGTAAAGACTTAGAACAATAAGGAAAATAATTCCTGCATTGAAGAATGAAGTTTCTAGTAGAATGGTGTCTTTGAAAAAGTAAATTAAAACCAAGCAAAACATCATCCATAGGAAACTAAGACCATAGGTGCCAATAAAATCGCCGAATAAATTGCCTGCTTTCTTAGAAAAAAAATCAGGATCTCGCTCTAATTTATGGCGAGAAAAAAGTGAGGTTAGGATAGCAGATACCCCACTGATTAGTAGGACTAAAACTGCTTCAAAACCATTTACACTCCAAAGAGGAGAACTTTGGTCGGCTCCTAAAAAATGACTTATTAAATCTCTGGAAATAGAAATACCGAGCAAGACAAGAATTAAGATTCCCCAAAGACGAAAGCTTTCATAACGAGAAACAGCAGGAGCCATTGGAGGAATAGTTTCCACCAGCTCATCGATGTAGGCACGATAATCATAATTGAAAGCTGATTCTGCTGGCTTCCCGAGCTCCTCGGCTTCGTTAGCTTTCTCTAAAAGTTCTAGGCGTAGCATTTCGATTTGTTGGCTTGAGAGATCTTTGCCACGCAGATAGCGAATAACTTCAGACATCCGGTAGTCATTTTTTTGATTTAATTTATCATGGAGCAGCCGGCTCTGTCGTTTCATTTCTTTTATGTTCATTGTTGACTTCTCCTTTAATTATTGTGTTGTTTTTAAGGGGTAGTGACACCCATATAAGCAAGAAAGGGTTCGAGATGTTCTTGTGAAAACGAAGTGGTGCCAAGTTTGCCGTGCTTTTGATCATTGGCAATACCATGATCATCTGAACCACAGGTGATGAATCTTTTTTTAGCTAAGCAGGCTTTTACAAATTCTTGAGTTCGCTGAGGTGTGTGATTCGGATAGTAACATTCTGCTCCATCAAAATCAAGACTAAAGATTTGTGAGAAGCTTGTTTTTCGCAATTCGCCAGGATGAGCCAAAATAGCCAAAGCTCCAGCTCGATTTAAGAGACGAATCCCTTCTTTTGGATCCATATCTGAAGAAGGGATAAAGGCTCTTGAATGATCACCGAGGTAATGAGCGAAAATTTCATCTTTGCTCAAGTTGTATTTATCACCAATCATTTTCGCCAAATTGGCTCGGCCGATGGAAGCGCCGTCCCTCAGATCAAAATCATTAAGATTGATTTCAATTTGGTGATACTCTTTTAGTCGTTGACAAATTAAATGAGCTCGTTTGCGCCGTCTTTCTTGAAATGATTTTAAAGTTTGTTGTAACTCAATCTTATGGTGGGCATCATCCTTAAAATAACCCAAGATATGAATACTTTCTAATCCATTCCAGCAGGATAATTCAATACCTGGAATGAACTGAATAGAAGCCTCTTTGCAAAGCTGAGCCATTTGATTCACATTGACCATGGTGTCATGGTCCGTTAAAGAAAGGACTGAGACTTTAGCTTTAGTGGCAGCCTCTACTAATTGATATGGTGTATAAAGTCCATCTGAGGCGGTGCTGTGACAGTGAAGATCTATTTTTCTCATAGCAGTTGCTCCTCGTTTATTTGGTTTAGTTTTGGTTTTGCAGGGAGAAGTGTTAGAAACTAGAGATCAACACGATGAAACCATAGCCTGATTGTTCCATTCTTTCTTTTCTGAAAAAACTTCTAAAAAAGTCCTCATGATAATAAATGGAAGCAAAGAGTCTTTCTTTTTAAAAAATAATGGTTTTCTCTAAAATCTATTGAAAATAAATGAGCGGGGTACTAGCAGAAAAATTTAATTGAACCTCTTATGACTAAATTCGTGAGTATTATTGGGTGGTTCATAATTTGGTTAGCGGCTACAAGGTATCTGTGAAATAAGCCTTGGAAATAAAGAAAAAGACTTATATTTTAATCTGTTTTAATTGCCAGTGGAATATAATTACTTATACGATGTTTACTTTGTTATATTTTGTAGGCGTAATTATTTAATTAAGGATGGTTATTAATATTATAATAGGCAACGGCTTATAAATCTCAAAATCTGGATGAACATTCTTGAAACCTTTATCAACACCTCTTGAAAAACTTTAAAAGGTAGACTGAAGGGGAGCAAATAGCAATTGTTATTTGTAGAATTGATAAAACAATCCGCCTTTGATTTTAATAACAGCTTAATTTGAAATTGTTAAAGTAAAATAAACAATTGAAGGATAGGGGGCAAAAATGAAAAAAAGATCTTTTTTGACCCAGCTCATTGTGTTAATTATCGTTTTGACTGTAGGAATTCCTGTCATTGTAGGATTGGGTATATTTCTTTTGACGGGTTTATTTATATTGTTTGTTGTCCTAGTAATGTCTATTGGCGTGACTTCGGCTCCATTCATCGCCCGTATTGAGCCGTCAATGGCTACGCTTATCCAAGGAATCCCCCCGGAATCAGTGTTTTATTTTGGGATTGGAATTACTGCGTTTACACTGGTTTTATTTATTCTCTTCATTTATGGTGTGAAGCATGCCATCTTATTTGTAATTGAGATGATTCGCCGAATGATTGGAGTGGAGGTTCGACGTGGGTAAGGCAGTTAAAATATTTTTAGTGCTTGCACTTTTAGTTAGTGTGGGTGGGTTTACCATGAGTGTGGTAACGGCACAAGAAGCTGGATTATCAGTCACAGAAGTGGCTGATATGGTTAAATCAAATATGAAAAAAATGAATATGGGGATTTTTATATCAGAATACAATGACGTTAAGGAAAACCTATCGATTCAATCCCAAGGAGAAATTACGAAACTAGTGATTTTAACTACCTTTCCAGATGTTGCAATCCAGCAAGGTGGTAGTGAATTGGTTGTTCATTTAGACGGGGATGTTTCTTCAGAATTAAGAGATTTACTGTCAGAAAAACGTCTTGGCAAAACAGCTTACATTAAAATAGCCAGTGTCTTTAATGAAAGTCCATCCTCAAGGGGCTTGAATGCTACGATAATCGTTCCTGACGGAATTGAACAGATTAAGGTGACATCGATATCCGGTAGTATTTTAGTGGATGAGATTGAGCTGGAACAGTTGGACCTTGAGTCACAGTCGGGGACGATTGAGGTTATGAACTCTGAAGCGGAACGCCTAACAGCTCAAACAAGATCAGGTCATATTTCTGTTTTTGGCTGCGAGGATGTGGCTGTTGATTTAGCCTCTGCTAGTGGAGACGTCATAACCAAAGTTGGGAAAATTTCCGGTAGTATGGTTACAAAGTCAGGCGCTTTAAATGTAGACTTCGTAGAGTTAACGGAGGACTTAACTTTAAAAAGCGAATCAGGATTAATTAATATTATGTATCAAGGCGATGATGTCGTTTATGATTTTTCAAACTCGGAAGGTTGGGTTAAGAACAGCAGTGCCAACTCAAACCTAAGGCAAGGAAGCATTGGCACAGGAACTTACCACCTGAGAGCAAAATCGATTTCCAATGGGATAATTTTTACCTATACTCAAGATGAGATTCATAACTAATCTTGATAAAGACTTGGCGAAGCCTTATAATTAAATTGTATTCAAATGATTCCTTTACGAATTGAATTTGAGTGGTATAATAATAATGTAAAAATAACACGGGGGTGTATATATGAAACCAGTAGTTGATAGAGATCTTTGTATCGGATGTGGACTTTGTCCAAGTATTGCTCCAGAAATCTTTGAAATGGATGATGAAGGAAAAGCAATCGTACTTGTAGAAGAAACAGATGACGCAGCAGCTCAGGAAGCAGCAGATGCTTGCCCAGTTGGCGCAATCACCGTTTAGAAGTAACAAGACAATAACTAAGAAAAGACTCGGCGTCGATTGATGCCGAGTCTTTTCTTAAATTACTTATTCATAAGATTTATTCGAGACATTCTAATAAATCTTGATTTGGCTTTAAAGAATTCTAACAATATGCAGAGGAGATTATTAAGGGGATGATGATTTGAAAAAAATAATCTGGAAGATTAGCCCTCTTAATTCTAGCTATTCTGTAAATGAAGCTTTTTAAGTGTATATGTGGGTTATAATGAGGATGTAATACTTTACATAAAGGAGTAAAAACATGAAACCACAGAAAAACCTAGAAATTATTAAACAAGCAATTTTAAACGAAGTGGAAGGCTACCAGTTTTACAAGATGTATGCAGAAAAAGTTTCAAGTCCAGAGGTAAAGAAAACCTTCATGGATATTGCCAACGAAGAACTCGATCATGTGGAGTATCTAAAAAAGCTGGCGTCCAACAATGAAGAAGAAAACTTAAAAATGGCTCAGATGGAAGTTCCAAAACCAGGTATTTTTAAATTCTCTAATTTAACACCTGCAGAACTTTCATTAGCTATGGCTGCATTTTCAATAGCAACTAAAATGGAAGATGATTCTCAAAAGTTCTATGGCGAGGCAGCAGCTAAAGCAGAAACCGAAGAGGAAAAAGCTCTTTTCAAAAAACTTCAAGAATGGGAAATTAGTCACCGAGATGCCTTTGAAGCTAAATATTTGGAGTTGAAAGATGACTGGTGGGCTGATAACGCCTTTGCACCATTCTAAACAACTCGAAAAAACAAAAAAAGACTGGAGCAAGATCTCCAGTCTTTTTTTGTAAAATTTAAATTAACTGTGCAACGATTGAATGGTATCTTTTTAGAGTCTTTAGTTTGAGACTTTAACTTAACCTAAGCAGAAGTCGCCCATCCTCTATAGGTGGGTGATGAATGCTATTCGGTATGAGGGGTATTTTTAGTCACTCGAAAGCCGACAACTAAGGCCTATTGCCTTTTTTATTTGCTCT
>JAAZGI010000087.1 GCA_012511315.1 Clostridium sp. | reverse complement strand
AAGAGGAGAGTAGTACGAGTATATTAATACTTTGATAATCTAACAACATAGACATTATACTTATAAATTATTGTCAATTAAAAATGAATCGCCTATACTTTTAGAAAGCTTTGATATTCAAAGTTTTTATTTTATTAAAGGAGGTTAACCATGTTTGAACAAGTAAAACAAGTATTAGTCGATGCTATTCATGTCGACGAAGAAGCCATTAACCTTAAAGCCAATTTAAAGGATGATTTAAATATCGATTCACTAGCTGCTGTAGAATTAGCGCTTGAATTAGAGACTGAATTTGATATCCGCATCGAAGATGAAGAACTAGCCAAACTAGTCACTGTCAATGATGTAGTAGAAATTCTTAATCAAAAACAAATCACGGTACTGACCTATAGTTTTGGTACCGAATAAAAAAGTTATGAGCTGGTATTTAATTTCCGATAATCTATCGGGGATCTATATCCCAGCTTTTCTTGTATTCTATCTTCATTGTAATACTTAATATATTGTATCACCGTTTGTGATACAATTTCATTAGAACTTTTTAGTTGAGGTTCTAGATGAAATGTTTCGTGCTTTAAGTAACCATGAAACGTTTCTATTGGGGCATTATCTGATGGTTTTCCTGGTCGGGACATACTCATCGTAATGCCTTTTTCTTTTACCTTGTTTTGATAACTGTAAGAAGTGTACACAGAGCCTTGGTCGCTATGAAGGATACAGTGTTCGCTTATATTAGGTAGTTGATTCAAAGTATCTAACACACATTCTAAATCTTGTTTATCGCTTATTGTATATGCGATGATTTCTCTATTGTATAAATCCATAATGCTTGAAAGGTAAAGCATTGACTTTCCAAAGGGTAAATATGTTATGTCCGTTGATAGTTTCTCTAACGGACGTGTTGCGTTGAAGTCTACATTAAGTACATTATCTGTAATTTTAAACGGCTGTCCTGTTGATTTCCTACGCTTAGGTCTCACCTTACAATTCAAGTTGTGCTTTTGCATTATCCTTTGGACTGTATTTTTATTGGCTTTTATTTCTCTATTCACGAGATGTGTAATTTTTCGATAGCCGTATCTATATTTATTTTGCTCACATAGACGCTTTACCAGCTTAACTATTTTTGATTCCTCTACTTTTTTGGGGTTCTGTTTAATCCATCTATTGTAGGTAGTTCGTGATACATTCAAAACTTCCAATACTTTCTTTTGAGTCAATTTACCTTTATAGAAATCAACTAATTGAATCACTACTTCTGGGACCACTTCCTTTCCAACGCCCGATACTTTTTTAAAATTTCATTTTGCATCTCCAATTGTTTAATTCTATCCTTATCAGTGGTACATTGAACTTCATTAGGACCATGTCCGTAAGTATATTGTTTCCCAATAGGCTGATCAAAATGGTGAAACTCTCCGTCTCTATGCCAATAATACCAAGCATAGACTTGAGATTCACTCTTGATATTTAACGTTCTCATTATTTCCTTAACCGGGACTCCTGATATTTTCATTTCAACCGCTTTAAGCTTAAGTT
>JAAZGI010000086.1 GCA_012511315.1 Clostridium sp. | reverse complement strand
TCAATATTAGAATCCGGCAATAATTCCATTCGCTTTTCTTCTTCTAGAGCTGTTTGGATGATTTGAATTCGATTGGGCAGACGAGTTAAGGCACCACCTGTTCCAATAAAGTACCGAACAGCCGTCAGGTCTTTGCCCATAGCTGCCACCTTTCGTCCAGATGGCCCAAAGTATTCTTTTAAAACCCCAGCATGACGACGCAAGGCAGTCTTTAGAGCTTGCTCGGCTAACAAGGCAATAAAAGCCTTGTCTTTCTCTTTTATAGGAATGGGTGGTAGCTCTTGGCAAAGGGCTTCTGCCTCTTGCCGTGTCACTTGTAAGCGGCTGGTCAGTTCTTTATCTGGAATCATTTCCAATACGCTCATTCGGTTGACATACATTCCTAAGTCCCCTTCCACCGTTCGCTTATGTTCCGGTTCTGGGTCTAGTAAAATTCCGCGAATATCATCCGACTCCGTGGTGCAAGAATGAATATCTGTCGTGGCTCCGCCAATGTCGGCGCAAACTCGATTACCCAGTTCTTCCTTTAAAAGAATAGAGGCCTCCATCACAGCACCTGGCGTTGGGATGATGTGTCCATCCACCAGCTCCCGAATTCGTTCCATGCCACCGGCTCCTGTGATATGTTCTTCAAATACCGCTTGAATCACTCGACGAGTCGGTTCAATATTTAATTCATCAATCTTTGGATATACATTATCTACGATATATAGATCATTGCTACTGTCTTCAAAGATGAGTCGAATCTCTTCTTGATTTTCTATATTTCCAGCATAGATGACAGGAATATTTAAGTTTAAGGAACGAATCAATTCGGCATTATAAATTGCCGTATCTCGCTCGCCATAGTCGACGCCACCGGCAATTAAGATGATATTGGGTTGGGTGTCTTTGATTTTTATTAAATCGGTGCGTCGCAATCGCCCAGCCGTTACAAACTTCAAGTTGGCCCCAGCGCCTAGTGCTGCTTCCCGTGCTGCTCGCACCGTCATATCATAAACTAAGCCATGAACGGTCATGCGTAGTCCACCCGCGGCAGAGGATGATGCCATCAAGCGTTTCCAGTTTATTTCTTCCCCAAGATTATTGGCTAAGTCTCTGATGGCTCCTGCTAACCCAATGTTGACATCCCCCTCTGCGACCGTCGTGGGAAACTGACCCTGTCCCACTAGGACAGGATCTGAGTCCAACTGATCAAATGCGCTAACCACTGTGGTGGTACTTCCGATTTCCGCAACAAGAAGGTCTGTCTGTTTCATATTATTTCGCCTCGTTTTCCATTTCACGCCGTTTCTTAACTAAAGTGGTGGCAACGTGAACCCCCTTAGATCCACGACCAAAGCCTTGGTCCATACCGGCATCCACTGCATAATCATTGGAAACTTGAGTTCCGCCGGCCACTAGAATAATCTCATCACGGATGCCTTTTTCAATACAAAGATCCGCAATTTTTTTCATATTCTTATAGTGAACATCATCATGGCTGATTATGGTAGATGCTAGAATTGCATCCGCATTGAGTTCAATGGCTGCATTGACAATTTTTTCAACACTAACTGAAGTTCCCAAATATTCACATTCAATTCCGTACTTTTCTATTCCGCCGTGCTTGATGTCAATGATTTCCCGTAGACCAACGGAGTGCTCATCTTCACCAATGGTTCCACAAACAACTTTCATGGGTTTGGCATCAATTTCCGCGCGGATTTCATCGTCGGATAAAAGCTCGGGTTTTGGTGGAATCACCAAAGAATCAATGTCAAGGATTTGGTCAAAGACTCCCTTGACTTCCACTCGGGTACCCTCCGCTTCTTGCATGATTTCTTTGTGAATGACTTCAACGTCCTTTAAATTCATCCGGCGGGCTATCTCTAGAGCCGCTGCTTCAGCCACTCGTTCTTCTGTGGCAAGGAACATGGATAAATGGATGATTCCATCACCACGCCATTCCATTTCCGGTTTGATTTTTGAAGAGTCTAATAGTTCCTTGACTTCTTCTAGGCGTACGTTGACGTTGTCATTTTCATCCAATTCGTCAATATATACAATCTTAGAGCGATCTTCAAAGGTACAGCCACCGATTAAGGACGATGCATCCGTTACGCCGTACTGCTCTAGATTGTTATCGCCAAAGTGTGCCGTAACCGGTGCCATATAGTCCTCATCCCGAGCATAAACAGTTCCTGCTGCGATACCCCCATCAATCTTACGGGCAATTCCATCGCCATTCCGTTCAGGGTACATTCCAGAGTCGACAAAGAAGCCGTCTTCAACAGCCTGGAAATAACCACCGGCTTCAATCATCTCTTCCATGAAGAGGATGGCACGTTCCTTTAGTTCTCTGGTTTTTTCTGCCAACTCCCCTTCGTCACGGCGTAGGGAAATCATATTCATCAGTCCATCCATACCAGCAAAAGCTTGTTTGGCTGTGTCAACAGCTTCCATGTTATAGATATGCCATGGTACATTACGGCCTTCATCCGGTGTAATGGTGGATTGGATATCAGCGCTGGTTAGCTGGGAAATTAATAAGTTTAAGACATGGGTTACTGTGGCTTCTCGAGTGGAGGATTCCATGTATTTCGTGTTTTGCTGAGCTCGTGTCTTATAATCCTTAAACAGTTCCCGCAGCGTTACGGCATAAGGTAGGTCCATGCGCATGGCCGGAGCTGGTGGCGCTGATGGTGGAACAGTGGATAAACAAATGTTTTCCTTTTTCATGCCACTTTTAACAGAGAAAAGAGAGTTAATAGCATGCTGAACTAATAGTTCTGGCATGACTTTCCAAGCTTCTCGGGCTGTTGCGTTGGCATTATGGGCCCCATCTATTTGAGCCATGCCGGCATAGGCCATAATGGACTTGGCTTCCGCTGCATCAACAAAGGATCGAACCATATTAATGTTCCGATAAAGGACATTGTATTGAGGATCCTGGTGGGCTCCGTTGATGCCTTCTTCGGTAAACATAACCGCAATCTCAGGGCCAGCTACACCTGACACGTAGGAGTGGTAATTGATTGGACGGCCCACTTCGTCTTCAATCAAGTCCAGGGCCTTACGTTGGGCGCGAACTTGCTTACGCGTAATTGGAATCCCACCGATTCCTTGCGGTGTACCTTCAATTAGTCCGTCATAGTGACTTTGTCCAGCGGTTCGAATGACCATTAAATGATCCGCACCATGCCAAGCTGCCATCCGCATCCGTCGAATATCATCCTCAAAACGACCCGAGGCAATTTCTGTGGTGATCACACATTTAGGCTGAGGATCAATATCATCAAAATACTTAGCCGCAGGCAAAGGCTGACTTTGTTTTAAGTTTTCACTCATATCATAATAGGTAAACTTGCCAATTTGTTGGGGTGTACCGGTGCCTTCACGCCAATGCCAACCCCGGCGACGAGGTTCATACTGATCTAAATCTTTTAGAATCTCAACAACATCCAGCTTTTCGTTTTTCTTTAAATCCATTAGGCTTTTCCTCCAAACCAGACTTTAAGCTCTTTAAAGCCTTCTCCATCTGCTAGCATTAAGCCAGCCTCACGAATTGACAAGTTCTTTTCTTTGGCTAGGCGATAAACCAAATGGCCACAACCTTTGCCCATCATTCCCTGATCGATGGTTTGGTTAACAATTGAGGTTGCTTCTGGGGAAGAAAAACCCATTCTCAATAGTACTGACCGTTCAATGGATGGCGTTGTATTTTTTTTCGCTAAATCTAGCATGGGATCTACAATCTTTTCACAGGTCGCCCAAAAGCGCTGCTCTAATTCGGCCTCAGTCAAATCCTTTAAGGATTCTCGACGCTCTAAAAAATCATCATTTCTTTTCATACTACTTTTCATCTTACTTTCCCTCCACAGTGACAGCCAGTTCCGCTAGGTGATTCATCACAAAGTCTCGGCTGGCCTTGGTCTCCAACATTAAGTAGTCCACATCTTCTGGTAAAATTTGATTCATTCCCTTACCAACAGTCTGGTTTTTAATGGAGGAGCGTCTTAATTTATCTAAGTTCATATCTTTTATAAAGAGCATACCAAGGTGTTCTGGTAACACGATATTAACCCCTGGCTTCTCATCTTTAGGGTTACCTACGATAAGCTCAATGCCATTTTCTTTGGCAAAAGTTAGCTGAGGATTGATGTGCTTGCCAGCACCGGTATATTCTGTTTCTTGAACAACAATTACCTGATCTTGATCCATTTCTTGAGCGAGGCAGAAAGCTACTGCTAAGGAAGTGTTTCCCGCCGGTCCTCGTTCCAAACCTTCCATTTGAGCCAAGGCTTCTGTGATATAAAAAACACATCCTTGTCCCACTGTTACATAACGATCCATGTAGCGTAGAGGCCGTCCAGCTGAACGGGGCACGTCAGAACGATCGGGGTTGGTTGTAAAGGGAACACCAAAGCCCGTATGTCCAGTGGTAAATGATTTTCGGTTAAAGTCATGGTCTGACGCCATATGCAGCCCGGATAAATCCACGGAAGCTGCTACAACTTGACTTTTGGCTCCCGCTGCCAAGAGGCCTCGAGCGGTTCCTGTCAAATTTCCACCGCCAGCATTTGTGGCTACCACCACTTCCGGATCTTTGCCTACCATTTCTCGCATTTGCATAGCCAGTTCATAAC
>JAAZGI010000484.1 GCA_012511315.1 Clostridium sp. | reverse complement strand
GTAAAATTATAATGTTCTGTTTAGGAATAATATAGCATCTGTATTCCTTTGTGATATAATCAAACCATACACATGGAGGGATCACAATGACATTTAAATACACAGAAATCATGGAATTTGTAAAAAACGAAATCATCAAAGGATCTTACCAGTCGAAACTCCCTTCAATTCGGGGAATGGCTATTCGTTTTTCCTGTTCCAATTCCACCGTCATTAAAGCTTATTCAGAACTGGCTGACCAAGGTATTATCTATTCCGCACCCAAGTCTGGTTACTTTATTAATCACCAGCGGAAAGATGGCGGCTGGGACTTTGACTTTTATTCAGGAATACCCCTATCTTCTTACCTTCCCTTTGATTCGATGGAAAAAGCCTATGCTTCTTCTTTTAAAGAAAACAATATGGCAATCATCAACTATAGTTACTCCCGTGGCTATGATAAATTGCGTGAACTGTTAGCTAACTCTCAAAAAAATTCTGTTATTAGGAAAAGAGTTTTTATTTTATCTGGAACCCAAAATGTTACTAATCTAATCATTGCCATGGCACAACGTAGCAATCAAAACATTTTAATTGAAAACCCCACCTATAATCTTCTAGTGGGGGCATTAGATGCTTATGGGCATAAAATCCAGTACGTAAATCGAACCATCGAAGGTCTTGACCTTGATGCTTTAGAGACCAAAGCTAAAAACGGTGAGTTCCGTTACTTTTTTACCATGTCGCGAAATCACAACCCCTTAGGCACCAGTCTTTCTCGGGAGGAAAAAACAAGATTACTCCAATTGGCTGAAACTTATGATTTTTATGTAGTGGAAGATGATTATTTGAAAGAACTTTCTGAAGAAGACAGCTTGTTTAACGAGAATCCTGAGCGGGTCATTTATATACGAAGTTTTTCCAAAACCATCAGCCCCTCTTTGCGTCTTTGCGCCGTGATGGTTCCCACCGCTTTGATTGAAGATGTTGCTCGCACAAATAACTCAATGAACACAGGTGCATCCTTAATCAGTCAAGATGTGCTTTATCGATATCTCATTAGTGACGTTTATGAAAAACAAATGAAGACACTGAAAGAACGCATGACAGAAAAGTGCAATCTACTGCGTGAATGTTTGAAAGACTGCCCTTTCCCCTATCATGTTCCAACCAGTGGGATGTATGCCTATATTAAGTTGCCTCAAGATTATCGCACCATGGAACTGTTAGAAAATCTGGACTCCCGTGGATTCCGCTTTCGATCTGATGTGGAATTTTCTGTAACCCGAGAAGTTCGCGGTCTGCGCATCTCCCTTTCACGTGTCGAGAAAAAAGCAATTGAGAAAGGCATTGCAGAACTTTTAGAGGAGTTTAAAAACATCAGTGTTAATAAACCACGATCCAAGGATTTTTATCTTTAAAAGCCCTCTGGAGAACCTAGCAAGGATAAAGAAAAAACCTCACCCTCCCCCTTTAAACAATGCCAAAGAATTACAAGGACCTAAAGGCACTAAAAAACTTACTTTTCATAGATAACTCTATCATTACAGCAACTCCCCTTTCTAACTCTATTTTTCCTCAAAAACTTTACGTTTCCGCAAAAACTTTACTTGAAGTAAAACAAGTCCCAGCATTCTCATAAGCAAGAATACTGGGACTTGTTTTGCTATTAAATATATTTTTGTTATTAATATTTTCTTTAATTTTCTTTAATTATCTTTGGTTTTCTTTGTTATTTCATTTCTTTGATTTTATTGATTACATACTCTTTTAAATCAACATCCTCAATGGTTATCTTTGTCTCATCATAGAGATCTGCCT
>JAAZGI010000483.1 GCA_012511315.1 Clostridium sp. | reverse complement strand
TTGGCTTTAACTCCACTTTAGAATCTTGCCAATCCCCATCAATATCAAGTTGAATGGATTTTTCCAGTTGCTCATAAACTGTACTTCTGATAGAAGATAGTTTTTCTTTAGATTCATTATTAGCTGCTTGACACCCGACAAGAACAATTGAGACTAGGATAAAACAAAAAACATGTCTAATGATTCGCTTCATTAATTACCTCCAGAGAAAAGTTTGCTGCAGAAAGTAGTTCAACATTAAAACATTTCATCATCAGAACAAAGTACTAGTGATGCATCGCTGGAAACAAAATTTCTTCTTCAGAGCTGCCTTCTTTTAGCTCTTTTTAAGAACATCAGTCCTCTTAAAAACCCACCCTAATCGATAAAAATCATGCCCATTTTAGAGCTCATAACATTAGATTGAAAAGGGCTTCTTACGTTTACTTTACACTATTTCCCACTAATATATCTATAAGGTGGAAATTATATGAATACATATATTTACTGGAATCTTTGCGTGAAAACCAATTAAATAATCCTTCAATAATGGTTGTTGATAATCATTCTGTTAACCGGTCATTGGAATCAGGGTAGTAATCCGTTCTGAAATCAGTCTTTATTCTTGAGACATGCTGAACTTCTTAAAAATCCGAATCTTTTGTTATGCGGTTTTAACCAGCCTTCTCCAATGAGCGCACGGAAAGAAAAAGGATATGTAGTTTAGAATCTTTTTACACGGGGAAGGTTCTATTAATCTGCTCGCACTACGTTAACCTGATAGATAGAGAGAAAACGCTTCACATAATAGCATTAGAGACTTCCTTCGAAAGGGTAGCAAGGAAGATGGGCTGCAATAAGCCATTGCCGAACTATGTCTTCCATACCAGGATATGGAGCTGTTTGCTAAACAATATCATTTTACGCTTAAAACTTTTCTTTAAAATTACTTAGGATGAACCATTTCATGAAAAAGCCTCTTAAATCCAATCATCTTGGACTAAGAGGTTTTTTCAAATACTAATTGTTTTGTTAAAACTACCGTTCGCCCTTTTCATAGGGTTTAGCCAAAGCAGCCGGTGCATGGGACCGCTTACCGAAGGCTGTAATGGCAATCATCGTTAATAAATAAGGAAGAATATAATAGACTTCCGTAGGAATTGGTAACCCAAAGGATTGGGACCGAATTTGTAGGGCTTCTGCTGCACCAAAGAGTAGCGATGCACCTAAAGCGCCAAGGGGCGTCCAATTTCCGAAGATCATGGCAGCCAAAGCAATAAAGCCTCGCCCATTAATCATACCATCTCGGTAGATGTTACCTGACACAATGGATAAGGACGCACCTCCCATTGCAGCTAGGGCACCTGAAAGTAAGACCGCTTTATAGCGTGTCATATAGACTTTGATCCCCAATGTATCGGCAGCCTTTGGATACTCACCTACGCTTCGTAGGCGCAATCCCCAACGAGATTTATTGAGTAACCAGGTAAAGACAGCTACCAAAATCAAGGCTACAAAAACCATATAATTGAGCTCTAATAGAAAATCTCCAATTATTGGAATGGATCCAATAATTTCCCTTGCTCTTGGAGAATACGCAATCCGATCCACTCCATTGGATTGACTTTGCATTCCAAACAGTGCCCACAAAAGCAGGGATGGAATGGCAGCAGCTAGGGTATTGATGGCAGTACCAGAAATAATCTGATCGGCTTTTAGATGAATCGACAAAAATGCAAAGATTAGCGATGTCAATACACCGGCTAAAATACCAACAGCCAGTCCAATATAAGCGTTTCCTGAGTATTCTGATCCGACCACAGCAAAGAAAGCGCCCATGATCATAATACCTTCCAAACCGATATTGGTAATCCCTGATTTTTCATTAATGAGTCCACCTAGGGATGTCAGGATTAAAGGCGTTGCAATTCGAAGCGTGGCAGCCAGAAAACCAATGATAAAGGGCATTTGATTACCTTCCATTTTTTGCTGCCTCCTTTTTCTTTCGTTGATCCAATAACATCTTCCAAACATGATCGGCTGCTACAAAAAGAATAACTAAAGCCTGTACAACAAATCCAATATCTTTGGAGATTCCGTTCAGTTGCATATAAGGTCCAGCATTAATCAAGGCTCCAAATAATAAAGCCGATAGTAGCACGCCCAAGGGGTGAGACTTGGCTAATAGGGCAACGGCGATTCCATTAAAACCGAATCCAGCAAACTTAGCCAATTCCTTGGCAGAATGTTCTGGTCCCATAATCTGACCGGCTCCAGCCAATCCAGCCAATGCGCCAGAGATAACCATGGCTAAAATAATGTTCCGCTTACGGTTCATGCCACCGTATTCTGCTGCATACATATTTAGTCCAGTGGCTCTTAATTCATATCCTTTTTTTGTGTGGGACATGAAATACCACACACCCACAGCGGCTGCAAGGGCAATGAACAATCCAACATTGACCCGATAACGATCACCTAAAAAACGATACAAGGTGGCAGAAGCCTGAATCTGCGCAGTTGCTACAGAGTTTTCAACCTTTAAAGGATTCTTAATAATATAGTTGTACACATGCATGGCGATATAGTTCATCATGATGGTGTTAACTACTTCATTGGTACCCCGCGTTGCTTTAAAAAAGCCTGGGATAAAAGCCCAAATAGCTCCGGCTATAATTGCTCCACTAATAACTAATGGAACATGAATAATCATTGGTAGACCAGGTATCAGGCCTAAAGCTGCTGCTGTAATCGCTGCAATGGTAAACTGACCTTCAACACCTATATTAAAAAGTCCTGAGCGAAATGCTAAAGCATGGGCCAATCCAGTAAAGATTAAAGGTGTTGAGTTAACCAAAAAGTCTGAAATTGCCTTGGTATTCTTAAAGTTTGCTTCAAACAGGGACTTGAAGAATAGACTCGCTGACTCGCCTAAGGACAGATCTGGAATGGTATAATACACGATGAAAAGAGAAATAATTAAGGCTAATGCCAATGATACAACCGGGGTAATCAGAGGCAGGAACTTCTCAATTTGGTGAACTCTACTTTTCTTTTCCATGATGAACCTCCTCTTCCCCGTTTTCCTGGGTTATTTTCTTTTCTACAGTTTGTGCCGTCACAGAAGGTGTCATTTCAGGTTCCAGGCTACCACCAGCCATTAATATCCCCAGCTTGTTTTCTGTGGCTTGTTCGCGGTCAATGGTAGTACTAATGTGTCCATCATAAATCACGCTAATTCGATCTGATAGGTCCATAATTTCGTCTAACTCTAAAGAGACTAATATGACAGCTTTATCATGATCGCGTTCGCGGATTAGCCGTTTGTGAATATATTCAATTGCCCCAACATCTAAACCTCGAGTTGGCTGAGAAGCAATCAATACCGTTGGGTCTTTACTAATCTCACGAGCGGCAATCAATTTTTGCTGGTTTCCACCAGATAAACTCCGGGCAGAAACCAATTCATTTGGAGTCCGGATATCAAAGTCTTCGATGAGGTCTCGCGTATACTTCTTAATCATAGGATAATCCAAAGAAATTCCTTTATTAAACTGATCTTCCTTATGCTGTCCTAAAATGGCATTTTCATAAAGTGGAAAGTCTAAAACCAAGCCGCGTTTGTGGCGGTCTTGGGGAATGTTTGCCATCCCAGCCTTAATCACCTTGTCAGGTGTATAGCCGAGTATTTCCACACCTTCCAAAACAGCACTGCCCGATTCCGCTGCAACTAAACCAGTAAGAATCTCTACCATTTCATGCTGTCCATTCCCGTCAACGCCAGCGATACCTAAAATCTCGCCACGTTTAACTGAGAAGGATAGATCCTTCAGCTTAGCCACTCCGCGTTCATCTTTATAGTTTAAATTTTTAACCACCAACACTTCTTCCTTAGCTTCATGAGGATCCTTTTCTACCGATAGTTTAACGGCACGTCCTACCATCATTTCTGCAAGCTTTGGAATCGTCGTATCCTCAGTCATAACTTCGCCCACTACTTTACCTAAACGAAGAATAGTCACCCGATCACTCATCTTCATAATTTCTTTTAGTTTATGAGTGATTAAAATCACTGATTTCCCCTCTCGGGTTAAGTTTCTTAAAATAATTTCTAATTCATCAATTTCTTGCGGAGTTAAAACCGCCGTGGGTTCATCCAAAATTAAAATGTCCGTGTTCCGATACAAGGCTTTCAGGATTTCTACCTTTTGCTGCTGACCAACGGTTATGTCCTTGATCAATGCATCGGGATCTATGTTGAAATCATAGCGATCTGCAAGCTCCTGAACCTCTTTACGAGCTTTATCAATGTCAATTTTGAGCCCTCGTCTAGGCTCATTGCCTAAAATAATGTTTTCCGTGACCGTGAAAATGTCGACTAGCATAAAATGCTGGTGAATCATGCCAATACCAAGCTCTATGGCTTTTGCTGGGTTTGCAATCTTCACCTCTTCACCATTGATAAGAATCGTGCCTTCTTCTTGCTGATACAGCCCGTACAGAACATTCATTAGGGTTGTTTTACCGGCACCGTTTTCTCCGAGGAGAACGTGAATTTCACCTTTTTTTAAGTCAAAGTCCACCTTATCATTGGCTACGACACCCGGAAAAACTTTGGTAATGCCTTTCATTTCAATTACTTTTTCCATTATCGCACCCCTTGGGATATTAATCTGAGTTATTAATAGTTACTTGTCTTCCTTTAAAAGCCACCTATTTTATTTATAAGTTACTTGTTTTTATTATACATTAAAAAAAAGCCGGATGGGGAGCCCATCCGACTTTCTATTTAAAATTTGTTCAGTTTTTATACTGATTCCTATTCAACTTTAAAATCTTTTAATTCTTCAACTTTTCCTGGAACGACTAAGTCGCCATCAACAATCTTCATTCTGAACTCTTCAACCTTATCCAGAATTTCTGGTTTGGCCTGCAAGTCAGGGTGGATTGTTTCAGATAAACCTACTGCGTCTTCTACTAATCCCAAGTTGTCCATTCCGCCTTCAAAAGTTCCTTCGATATACGCTTTAACAGCGTCATACACTGCAACTTCAACTCGCTTCATCATAGAAACTAAGATAACGTCTGCTTTGTCTGGAACAATGAGAGCCTGGTCAGAGTCAACGCCCATTGCATAGTTTTGGGTTTCCTCAGCGGCATCAAATAATCCAAGACCTACACCACCAGCGGCATGATAAACAATATCTGCTCCGCGATTGTACATGTCCAAAGCAATTTCTTTACCCTTGGTTGTGTCAGAGAAGGATGCTGCATAAGTAACAAACTCACCATGCGGTGCATCGCCTTGCGGCATCAAAAGCGCTCCTGCTTCTGGGTTAACACTCATAACACCAGCTGCAAAACCTGTTTCGAATCGACCAATAACGTCTCCTTCTACTCCACCAATGAATCCGACTTTATTTGTTTCAGCCATCATACCGGCAATAACGCCAAGGAGGAAGGATCCTTCATGCTCTTTAAAGAGTACATTTTTTACGTTTGGCTGTTCGACTACTGCGTCAACCAAAATAAACTTCTTTTCTGGGTTTGCTTTTGCAACACTTTCAACAGCTTCTGCCATCTTAAATCCAACAGTTACAGCGAAATCATCCTTAGACACGATGGTTTCAAGATTCTGCTGAATCTGGTCAGCATTAATTGTTTCAATCAAGTCATAATCTAAGCCAAACTCGCTCTTAATTTTTTCAAGACCAGCGATTCCAGCATCATTAAAGGACTTGTCGCCTTTTCCACCTTCATCCGTAGTCATCCCAACGGACTTGTCTGAAATATCAGGTGTTTCACCTGCCGTTGTTGTTGTTTCGCCTGCTGTAGTTGTTGTCTCACCTGCTGTGGTGGTTGTTTCACCTGGTGTTGTTGTAGTTGTTGGAGTGCTTGGTTTGCATCCAGCAATAATAGTTGTAGCCATCAATAAAGATGCCACAATTGCGGTCATTCTTTTTTTCATAGAATATAAACCTCCTAAAATTTGTTTTAAATTCAAACATATTATACCATACTGCCTTCAGATGGATACAAGTATGACCCTGATCTATTTTATATTTAACATTCTCATAACTATTTCACTGATAATCCTTTAATC
>JAAZGI010000482.1 GCA_012511315.1 Clostridium sp. | reverse complement strand
TACCTGCTTGTTGATTAAGCTCTTCTAGTCGAATCATACAACGTTTTAGCCAGCGGGTGGTGCGATCCACCGATTGTTGAACATACTCTTTGCTAGCCGGAATTTCAATGCATTCATCAAAGGCCATGGCAATGGTTGAGGCTAAGTTGCTTTGAATTTCCATGGACTCTTCTGGTCCCATAAAAATGGTCCTACCGTCCACATGACTTTGAAAGGTCACCCCTTCTTCCTTAATCTTTCGCATTTGAGCTAAAGAAAACACCTGAAAACCACCTGAATCCGTTAGGATGGGACCATCCCAATTCATGAATTTCTGAAGTCCGCCCAAATCTCGAATCAAATCATCCCCTGGCCGAATGTGTAGGTGGTAGGTATTTGAGAGCTCTACCTGGCAATTGATTTCTTTCAGATCTTGCATATCTACGGCTCCCTTAATTGCTGCTTGGGTGCCTACATTCATGAAAACAGGGGTTTCGATGGTTCCATGAACTGTTTCAAAACGCCCGCGACGAGCTTTGCCGTCCTTAGCTAATAAGGTATATTTATGTCTTGCTGTCATTCTTTTTTACTCCTTTGTCTTAGTTAAAAGGTTTCGCCCCTGCCTGTTTAGGCCATGGCTTTTTATAAACATGGAATCTCCAAAACTAAAAAACCGGTACTTTTCTTTCACCGCTTCCTCATAAGCTGCCATGGTAGCACCATGGCCCAGTAATGCAGACACCAACATAATTAGGGTGGATTCAGGCAAGTGGAAATTGGTAATCAAACTGTCAACAATCTTAAACTCAAAACCTGGATAGATGAAAATATCGGTCCAGCCACTACAACTTTCAATTTTGCCACGATCTCGCATAACAGTTTCAAGGGTTCGGGTAGTGGTCGTCCCTACACTAATAATTCGACGACCAGCTTGTCGTGCCTTTTCAATCACCTGAGCCGTTGTCTCATCGATGGAATAGTACTCCGAATGCATGAGGTGATCATCAATCTTCTCCACCTTAACAGGGCGGAAGGTCCCAAGGCCTACATGAAGAGTGATAAAGGCTGTTTCTGCTCCCTTTCCACGCAACTCATCCAGAAGTTCGGGGGTGAAATGCAAACCTGCCGTGGGGGCAGCTGCCGAGCCTTCTTCCTTAGAATAAACCGTTTGGTATCGCTCTTTATCTTCTAATTTTTCATGGATGTATGGCGGCAAGGGCATTTCACCTAGTTTATCGAGTATTTCTTCAAAAACACCATCGTAGTGGAAACGAACCAAGCGATTTCCATCCTCTTTTACTTCTATAATCTCGCCCCGTAGAGTGCCATTGCCAAAGCTAAAGATCCGACCAGGTCGAGCTGACTTACCAGGTTTAGCTAAGGTTTCCCACGTATTGAGGTCAACTCTACGCAATAAGAGCAGCTCCACGTGGCCACCAGTCTCTTCTCTAACTCCTAACAGTCGAGCAGGTAGAACCCGGGTATCATTGAGAACCAAAAGATCCCCTTTTTCAATCAAATGGGGCAAATCCTTAAAAATTTTATGCTCAATCTCGCCTGTTTCTTTATTGATCAGCATTAATTTTGAGGCATCTCGCTGGGTCAAAGGATGCTGGGCAATCAGCTCTTCAGGCAAATCATAATTAAAGTCTTTTACTTTTAACATCTTTATCTTTTCTTCCTTATATCATCG
>JAAZGI010000481.1 GCA_012511315.1 Clostridium sp. | reverse complement strand
GCCTTCAGATGGATACAAGTAGGACCCTGATCTATTTTATATTTAACATTCTCATAACTATTTCACTGATAATCCTTTAATCTAAGGAAATAGAGCCCTTAATTTATTAGATGAAATGCAAGTTTCAGGTGAATTAATGTTCACTCTATTAAATTTATTGCCTGAGTCCATTCATAAAAAATTTTCTTTTAGCCTCGAAAATCCTTTCGATGTTTCTTAAAAAGGTAGGGAAGGCCCATAATGACAGACTTCATTGACATTTCCTGGTTATTAATCTATCCTTTTGTTAAGAGTATCACATTGTTCGATCGATCTTTTCTACGGATTTTCTAGGAAAAGGTAGACCATAGGGTTACGCCGGAAACAGCTTAGCCTCCCATTGCGGAAAGAATGAGACGGTGAACCCGACTTTTTCGACCGCATATTTGCGGTCTTTTCTATTTTTATATTGCTTTAGGAGGGTTCATATCATGATAAAAAAACTTGTGGCTGTCTTGTTATTGGCTTCTTTTTTACTAGCAGGCTGTCTATTTAATGAACAGGCACCAGATGAAATCAAGACCAAAGTCCCCTTAGGATTTCATTCTGAGGTAGACTTTGAAGATAGTATTTTCAAACACATAACCAACGGCGGCATCACAGACGACGAGACCTTGCCCTATAACATTGACGCCATCACAGGTGCTACAACAACGGTGGAAGGTCCAGCTATTGTCACTAGTATCCCTCTGTCTGTTCGCGAAATGGAAAACCGAACAGAGGGTTTTTATCGCGGGGTTTACGAGGATGAAACGGGACCCTTTATTTATGAAGGGCTGGACCTTTACTATCTCCTCCACCAAATGACAGAAGGCGATAACGGAATTATCTTAACAGATCAAGCCTACAAAGTGATTCTTAAGGACCGAAATCGCTCCACAATTTCTGAGCTTACCCTAGAAGAAATCCGTAAGGCTCATGAGGATAAGATGCCCATCTTACTGGCTTTTGGTATCGGAACCCTTGATGGAACATCGGCAGCCCCTTTCGTCTTTGATGCCGAGGCTGAAGGAGAGTACTCCCTTGGCTACGTCAAAGAACTAGACAATCAAGATGGCTGTACTCGCCTTGTCTATGATGTAGAAAATTATGGAAACAATCCTGAGTATGAACGATTTACCAATGTTGCTTACATATACATTGCAGAAGAAACTGAACCTGGCTTTAAACATACTGAAAGCCCTGTAGAAGAATTTGCCAAGTCTGGCTACATGGATTATATCGTCACTTTTCGCGGCTCAGCCCTAGGGTATGAAATGAACTTTACAGTTGAAGACTTAGAAAGCCTCGTTGTTTACGATAAGGATGGTCAAATTAAGCCAGGAGGAATTGGCTATAGTGATCATTACAGTTTAGCCAATTCTACTTATTGGTATGTGAATGAATATGAGGGGCTGGATCTTTATAAAATGCTTTTATATTTGGGCATGGATGATGCTCAAACCATGGGTCTAGCTGATGCTCGAACCACCTTGGTTAATTTTATTGCTGCCGATGGAATGCCAGCACAAGAAACTTTTTCCGTCGACACTCTTTCCTATCCAGATGGTTTTGGCTTTTATAATAAAAATGCTGGGGATTTAAATGATGGGGATTACCAGTCTACCAATGCAGATCTTGTGGAAACTGGCTATCCAGTCCTCCTTGCTTATGGAGTAAACAATTATCCTTATACCATTCACAAAACCGATGATCCCTATTTGTCAGGCTTATCCAACAATGGTGGACCCATGCGAGTTGTTTTTGGTAAAACTCAATATCACCATCCAAACGGATCTCACCAAGTGCAGTATTTAAAAGATGTGATTGTAGGACAGGATGTTTTATATAACACCCATAGGTATTCCAGCGATCCAAGGGCTAATCAATTGGCAGAAGATCCTTTTACCATAAAGGTATTTAGTGAAAGTCAGCAGCTGCTGATCAATCAGCAGTTCACTGTGGGAGATCTTGAATCCCTCATCTATGACGAAACAGTGACTAGCCTCAATAAAAAAGCGGCCCAAGTCAAAGATATCTATCAAGTTGATTCTGAAAAGGGCATGGTTTCCGACTTCTATGAAGGGG
>JAAZGI010000480.1 GCA_012511315.1 Clostridium sp. | reverse complement strand
GTGATATCCTGATCGATAATGTTAGGAGTAGGATATGGTTCTATGCTAACCCAGGTTTTATATCCCTTGTTATGTAATTCTTTTAATGCATCAATTCTCTCATGATATGAAGCTGATCCCGGTTCTACCCTTGCACGATAGTCCTCATTTAATGATACTATCGTTATGCCATATTCATTGATTCGTGAATATGTCGCTAGTTCAATAGGAAGTATACCTTTAGTGAGAACAGTACATTTAATGCCCTCATCGTTAAGTAATTTAATTGCAGCCAGACTCATTACTTTTATCTCATCGTACCCATACATAAAGGGATCAGTAGTAAAACACAGGTGAACAGAATTAATCTTATTTTTTAGCATCGGAATTTCTTTTTTAATAATTTCAAGTGTGTTACTTACAAGATAAGGCTCCGTCCATTCCTCATAAGATTTGACTTGGCCGAACCTTTTTTTTTGCAAAAATGCATAGCACGGGTATTTACACCCATGAGAACAACCTAGAATATGGTTCATCGTGTAGTCTCCATACTCTACGCCGGTTTTATAGAGCATAGATTTTCGCTCTATGTATCCTGCGACAGTCTTCATATTTATGTCTCCAATCTTTAAAAGAAAATTTCTTTTCTTGTAACTTTGCATTTATAAAAGTCTTTTAGATTACGCTTAATCTCATTCCTAAATCCTTCCGATGGGAAAACAGGATGAATATCTAACTCAGTCCATACCTCATCCAGACTTATGCTTCCTTTGGAATGGAATTTGTTATATATATAATCGGCAATGTCTTTTATGTAATAGCAGTTTTCGTCGGAATTTGTTTTTATACCACCCAAATCATCTAAGTCAAATGCAAGTTGATTCTGTTTACCATGGGTGTCTTTTGATGAAGACTTTCCATCAAACACTTTCCAGGTAACCCTTTTAAACAATTTAAACCCTTCAATATTTCCGCTGCAATGGAGAAGATTGTATACAACGACATTTCGAGTATTAAAAAATGGAAATGATGCGATGTAGCATTTTTTATTTCCAAGGCCTCTTCTTAAGGCAACAATAATTTCTTGAATGCGGTTTTCATAAGCATTCCTGTCGTTACCAAAAGGCATCAAATCCTTAATACTAGCTAGATAGGTTTTTTCATACTTTTCCACGACAGCATCGCTTTTTGCCTGAGATAACCCTCTTATCGGGTCAGAAACCATGTGATTGATTATCACTTCTCCCCAACTTCTAAAAAATGGAAGCAATGCACCCCAATCGACAGAAGCTGTATATGGATCATATACAACTAGATAATTGATTTGATCACTCTGTTGAAATCGTTTTGAAATTTCTTTAAGCAATTCATTTCCATCTCCGACTCTTGTGGTTATATGAAAATTCCCTGTGGAACTAGGCAGATAACTACTTAAGATATCGATCTTCGACTGAGATAAGTCGTTAAAATATAATGTAGCTTTTTTATTCGTATACTTTGTCATTAAACCTTCAATTAATTTTGCAACGCGAATAGGCGTCCCGAAAACATCTTGGTCATCAGAGTCTTTATAATGGCCACTATTACACATGCAATCAATGAATACTATTTCATTGCAGTTTTCATAATTCAAGAGCTTATGCGCCCAATCTCTAACATAAGCTTCAATCAGTTCAAATTTTTTTATTGTATGAGGACAGGCTAAGTCAACATTATTATCAGTTTTCTTGTTTCGTACCATAAAACAACCTCCGAAATAATAATTGAATTTATTTGTTATTACTGATCTTCTTTAATGAACTCTACAATGTCACCGATATTACAATCTAAAGCAGTACAAATTTTTCCAAGTACGTCCATGCTTACGTTCTCATTCTTTGAAAGTTTTGAAATAGATGCCCAGCTGACGCCTGCAGCTTCCTGTAGATCCTTCTTTTTCATTTCCTTATCAATTAATATCTTCCATATTTTTTTGTAACTGACATCCATCGAAGACACCTCTTTCGACTGGTTATATTAAATCCAAACCATTATACACCTCCATTTTAAATAGATTATCTTCACTAACTCAGCAATTATCTGCGCAAACATTCAATTTTACTACCCTCTTATGATATAATTTAATGAACTGGGAATGCCTACATAATTTATTAATCAAACTTGATGAATTTATTTTTTTATAGTTTGGAGGCACACTTATGGCTCAAAGTCGTTCTTTTAAGGAATACATAGCAAACCGCTTCTATAACGAATTTTTCACTGCAGTATCTGATTTCCTTGAACAAAATCACCGGGACTTGGATATTTCCTCAAAACGAGTATATAAAATTGATAGGGCAGAACTGTCAGATATCAGTGTCAAGCATGTCTTCATAGAAAACCATCCAGGAATGCGCATTTCTTTTGATGTACTCATCGAGGCAGATTTTGAAATCGGAGAAACTGACAGGCACAACGACCGTTTTGATGAGAAGACCCAATGGTTTAAGGTCTCCTGCACCGGGGACTTATCAAACAATCTGAGTGATTTCGCCATTTCTTCTATTGAAGAATATTACAACAAAAATAAGCAGCTGAATCCAATGTCAGATTCACTTGTACCTATTATTAAAAGTGAACAGTTGGAAGCAGTTGCAAAAGCGTTTCTGGAAAAATATTATCGGGAAGCCTTGTACACCCCTATGGCCATCGACCCTGCAGTATTAGCCGAACGCATGGGTCTTTCAGTTCACCTGAAACACATTACCCCTGACTTCTCGTCATTTGGGCAGATTTTCTTCACAGACTGTGAAGCTGAATATTATGACAAAGACGAATCAGAATTTAAACGTATGCCTGTCAACAAAGGTGCGATTTTCGTTGATCCTGATGCTTATTTCCTGCGAAATCTGGGATCAGTCAACAACACCATAGTCCACGAATGTGTCCACTGGGATCTTCATAGAAAGGCATTTGAGCTGGAGCGCCTGTATAATGAGGAAGCGACACAAATTAAATGCTTGGTAGTCGGAGGCATTAATCCCACTAAGGCCTATGGTTATGCCGATACCAATTGGAAAGACAAGCTGACTAGCTTTGACGGCAAAGCCATCACCTATGATACTATCGGTAATCCCTTAAGCTATGATGGATGGACCTATACCTGGGAAGAAGGCCGCCAGCTCAAAAGTATGATCAAAGGCACCACCGCTCTAAGCTTTAAGTACAACTCCAGTGGCCTGCGCACCGAGAAAACGGTCAATGGATTACCAACAAAGTACACCTATCTGGGCGGGAAGGTAGCCTTTGAGACTACCGGTGCCGAGACGATCCATTACACCTATGACGGCAATGGCGCTCCCTTCTCCATGACCTATGGCGGCAGTGAGTACTTCTACCTCACAAACCTCCAAGGGGATGTGACAGGACTGGCCAATGCATCTGGGGCCACCGTTGTCAGCTACACCTACGACAGCTGGGGCAAGCTCATCAGTACGACCGAGTCCTTGGCCACTACCCTTGGCGTGAAGAACCCCTACCGCTACCGCGGTTACCGGTACGACACCGAGACAGGACTCTACTATCTGCAAAGCCGGTACTATAATCCAGAGATCGGGCGGTTCATTAATGCGGACGATTCATATATCTTACTCTTATCTAATAGCTTAAGTGATATGAATCTTTATTCGTATTGCCACAACAATCCGGTAATGAAT
>JAAZGI010000479.1 GCA_012511315.1 Clostridium sp. | reverse complement strand
GATACCATCCCACTTATATTCCACCTGCCATTCTTGCGGACTCCCCAATTCTGAAAGTTGTTTTTCCAAAGGATAGGCAAGGCAAAATGGATAAGGTTTAGAATTATCATAATTGATATGTTCCCCATTTAACAAATCTTCAAAGCTTATGGTTTTAATATCCCAATTCCCCATAATGCTGTGCATGAGTTGATTGGCATCAATGCCTGAATATTTAGAAAGCGCATTAACTAATGTTTTTTTAGAAACGCCAATTCTGAAACTTCCACCAATTAATTTATTAAAAATAAGCCGTTCCTGCATTTCCAGTCCTGACCAAGCTTCTAAAACATAATCTTTTTTATCAACATCTGATTTTGGCTTTAGAGCAATCAATTCTGACATCCATTCGGTCAAGGATTTTTCTATTCGGTGGGTTGGATTGGGAAGCATCAAAGCAATGGTTTCTCCTAAATCGCCTACACTGCTGTAACTTTCTAAAAATAACCATTCAGGATACCCCGTGATTTCTAAACACCACTGACGCATCAATGTCGTTTTCACCGGTCGCGAAGGACGTTTTCCTGTAAATAATGTAATCAACCAAAGTTTATCTTTATCGGGCGCAACTTTCAAATAGTCCACCAAAGCGTTTATTTTTGAATTTGTTTTATTGGTGATCTCTATTGCGCTGATCAGGTCAGTAAAATGTTTCATGAGGCGACTTTTTTATCGATATTAACATCTTCATCATCCTCATCAGTACCATATTCTGTTTTTACTTCTGCAGAAGGAATCCCTATTTCATTCAAATATTTTGAAAAGACTGCCTGACTGCCGTGAGTAACATAAACTTTTTCTGCTTCGGTAGCTTTAACTGCTGATAAGAGGCCATTCCAATCGGCATGATCACTTACAGCAAAACCAGCATCCACCCCTTGCCAACGCCGATTACCACGAATTTGCATCCATCCCGAACAGATGGCGGTAGCGGCATTCGGAATTTTTTTCAACAATTTTGAACCCAATAATGCTGGAGGGAGAATCACGATTTTATTCTGAACACTCTCTTTTTTAAAATCGTACTTAAGCAATTCTGTTTCTGGCAATAAAATTCCTGAACCTTCAATGGCATTGTTTAAATTGTGGATTGCAGAATGAACGTACATTTTATCCACACCTTCCATGAGTTTCATAATCCTCTGCGCCTTGCCCAAAGAATATCCTAAAAACACACTGGTTCGATTATTGGCCTGATTATTAGCCACCCATTCTTGCATCTGACGTTGAATTACTTCTTCGTCCAGCCAATTATAAATAGGCAGTCCGAAGGTACTTTCTGTAATAAATTCGTGACACTTAACGGGTTCATAAGGGATGGTTAAATAATCATTTTTCACTTTATAGTCTCCAGTAAAAACAATGACATAACCTTTATATTCAAGTCGGATTTGAGCAGAGCCAATTGTATGGCCTGCAGGAAAAAAACTGACTCTCACACCATTAACCACTTTAGGTTCATTATAACCTAAAGATTGGACATTGATATCAGCCCCCAAACGGTGTTTTAAAATAGATTTAGAATCGTTTTGGCAGAGGTAATATTTCATTCCTCTGCGGGCATGATCAGCATGTCCATGAGAAATTATGGCATAATCGACCGGTAACCAAGGATCCAGATAAAATTTTCCTGGGATACAGTAGATTCCTTTATTGGTAAATTTGACAATTTTCAATTGGATTTCTAGAATGATAAAACATTTAGTAACAAAAATATAAAAACAATTATAAGGGTAAATAACTCACACCGAAGTATTAGTTATTGATGTTTAGAGATTTAATTTCCCTGTATCCATGCTATCAGGTTGATCTCCGGTAATAGCAGCCACGCCCATTTTGAGCAAAGAAATCAATTTACCGTTTTTCGGATCCCAGTAAAAAGCTTCACTTGGTTTTACACAAATTGCGGTGATGTTTGGATCATCTTTTCCTTCAAACCAAGCATCATCGCTTTTTCCATAAAGTTCGTCAATTATTTCCTTATCTGTATAAATAGTTGCCATACCATACACATTCAAAAACTGCATGTCACTCTTATCGGCATAAACAAGATGCAAATGCGCATCCCTTATAATGTTTTGAGTGTGAGTATTGTTCTTATTACTTAGAAACCAAATTTGTCCTAGATCATCAACTTTTTTAGTGCTCATAGGAATCATATGAATTGGCATTTGCTTCAAATTAGTAGCCATCATAGCAAAATCAATAGGTTCGGCCATCTCTTTAATTTTCTTTATGGCTGCGTCGTTATATAAATTTTCTTTACTCATAATTTTGTTTGTTTTGATAAATTTATTTCTCAAAATATTCAACAAACAAAAATAGTCCATTGTTCAGTGCAAT
>JAAZGI010000085.1 GCA_012511315.1 Clostridium sp. | reverse complement strand
TTTTTTATTAGATGCAACTTGATTGGGCGAACCTTCTGAATCACCTTGATTGGGCGAACCTTCTGAAGCAACATCTGTTTTAGTGGAGGATTCCTCACCAAACTGATTATCTTTTATTGGGTCAGATTCAAGTTCAGCGATAAAATCCTGTACATAAAGTTCCTCGTTCGCTGTGAGAGTATCCTTGGGACCTAATACAATCATCCAAGCTATTACAGCCACTAAAAACACAATATATTTAAGGGTATGCTTACCAATCGTTTTAATTTTATTACTCATTTTAATCAAATTGCTCCTTATCGAGAAAAATCTACTTACATATATCATTATAAGGGTTAAAAATAAAATGTAAAGGTCGAAACAGTTAAAATTTCGATCCTTTACACTTTTAATTTGTTAATTTTTTAAATTTTGTTTTTATTTCTTATTCGTCGGTTTCTTCTTCAAGTTCAGTTTCACTAGTACGCCAGACGCCACCTCGGCGTGAATCAGCAGCACCTTCGACGGTCTTGGTATCTCGATCAAAGAGCAGTGCTTGGATTCCACCAAAATAGACGGAATCGTCATTGACTTGAATGGAGTAACCCATATGATTTAGGTCTTGGGTGACCTGTGAATTTAAAGGCTTTTCTGTTTTTATAACGTTTTTATCGGCAAAGATTCGAAATTTTTCCATCGCATCCTCAAGTGATTGGTCGAAGATAACATAATTAGCCACACCTTGCGCTAGCATGGATGGTATACGAGCTCCTCCGGGTGAGCCTAGCCCTAACACCTTACCATCTTTCAGCATTAAGGAGGGAGTGATAAAGGAACGTGGGGTCTTGTCTACACCCCAATAGCCAGGATTTTCATCATAATCATTAAAGTTCGTTAACAGGTTATTGACGAAGAAGCCTTTAGGAAAGTCTCCTGTTCCAAAGAAAGTCCCAATGGTATTTGTCATAGAGACCATCATGCCAGTTTTGTCGACAACAACTAAGTGGGTGGTGTGAGATTCTTCTTTATTCACATAGGTTGGAATAGAATCAAGCATTCCTGTCGTTCCAGCTGGTGTAGTAGCAGCTGGATCATTGGGGTTAATGTTCTGGTCTTGATTGGGAACATATTGATCTTTATCAAGTTCAGTTTTAATACCAGGTACAATCTGAGAGGCGAGACCTTCAGAGTAGGGTCTTCCGGCTAGGGCGGCTGTATCAATAAAATCTGTAGTGGGATCAGCTAGTTCTAAGAAGCGCGATCGGTAGGCCAGATTTGTGATATCAGCGATGTAATGATAGTATTCTGTGGAATCGATTGAATAGTCTTTAAGGTTCACATATTCCATCATATTAAGCATTTGAAGAAAGGTGATACCAGACATGGGGGGAGAGGCTGTATAAACATCCCAGTCTTGAAAAGTACCTTTGACAGCTTCATCTACATACATTTTATAGCTGGTAATATCTTCCGTCTCTAAACTAGGTACTAATTCAGCTAGTTCTGAAGCGAAGGGTTCTTCGTAGAAAGATTTTAATCCGTTATCTTGTAAATACTTTAATGTATCAGCATACTCAGGTTGTGTAATAAACTCTTTCATTATTCCACCAGGGAAAAATAAATCATTGGCACTTTGATCCAAAAACTTACCAAACTTGTAACGTTTCCAAATGTCGAACAAGGTGGAGTCCATCTTAAAGCCATTGGCAGCAAGTTGTCTGGCGGGCTCTATTAATTTGTCCTCGTCCACTGTGCCAAAAGTTCCAATCAGGTATTCAAGGCCCTTAGCAAGTCCAGGAACTCCGGTTTTTTTTCGGAGATTGTCTGGATTTTTGGAGGAACGCTCGCGATACATAATTTGCGTCACTTTCTCATTTTCTGGAGTATAGACTAGTGCAGCGCCGGCTCCACCTAGCCCTGAGGCATGGGGCTCCACAACACTGAGCACAAGGGCTGCAGCAGCTGCTGCATCTGCAGCGTTTCCGCCTTGAGCCATAACTTCCATAGCGATGTCTGCAGCAATCCGATTAGACGAAGAGACACCGTA
>JAAZGI010000478.1 GCA_012511315.1 Clostridium sp. | reverse complement strand
TTGATAGTATATAAAAGAGAGAAAAAAGAATGACCCTGAAATGCCTCCCACAATTAATCCCCAAATAATACTTGAGTAAGGGGATAGGATGTAGGCATTATGATTAGATATTAACTTAAACTCCTCTGCGAATGGAATCTCGTGAGTAATACCTGACAACATACCTTTCGAAAAAACCATAAAAAGACTCATCGTAAAGGCAATAAAGTAATTGGCACTGGTGATTACGTATCGGTTTGTGTTAGAGCTTTCTGAATACTTGAAAATAAGAGCAATGGCTGAACTACATATAATTGCTAAAACTAAATAAAACATACTACTTCCCCTATAAGCTAAAGAAGATTCCATGCTGTCCAAACCCCTTTAAACCCCTTAGCTCTTAATAAATTAATGACTGATATCCATATGATATCATCCCAGCCAATAAGATATCAGAGCTATCTTCAATTTTTTATGTTTAATAACGTTCCTCGTTTCCAAACGCCCCAACTAATAGTAGATCGAGCTGGTCAAAAAGATCATCAAAAGAGCACCAGATGTTGGCTTTAAAATCTGATGCACTTTTGCTCTTTTCAATCGTGGTTCTTATATCTTACTATTCTTTACGATTTCGCACTATTTTTAAATTTGTATCTAACTTAATTTTATTCACCATATCAAAAAAACTTCGGCCTATAATTAATGTTTAAGACTTTAGGCAACCACTTGAACAACTTAGCTTTAGTTTCAGTGAGGTCATAGTTCTTTTCTTTTATATGCTCTTAGATTTTTAAAAATGTTTTGGCCACTTTCTTCATTTCTTCTTTAGCTTGAACCATAACATTCTCAAATCTTGCGCCTTCACCGTAGTCTTTAATATATTCAAAAGCTGCCTTACTTCCGGCCAGAGCCAACTCCGTATTCACATTGATTTTTCGAATTCCAACATTAAAAGCTTTATTTAGGATTTCTTTTGTAATGCCTGAACTGCCATGAAGCACCAAAGGTGTTTTTGTCTCATGGTGAATTTCTTCAATTCGCATTAGGTTAATAACTGGCTTACTTTTGTACAAACCATGGGCGTTGCCTACCGCTATGGCTAGAGCATCCACTTTTGTTTCATTGATAAAGCGAGAGGCGTCCTCTACCGTGGTATAAACGATTTCTACTTCATTGCTGCCATCTTCTTCGTTCAGATAGCCTAACTCAGCTTCCACCGATACACCACGTTTTTTAGCCAATTCCACTACTTTTTTAGTATTTTTAATGTTTTCATCCATTGGCAGTTTGGATCCATCATACATCACGGATGTAAAGCCTAGGTCAATGGCCTGTTTAATCGTACTAATCTCAGTTGAATGATCTAAATGAAGAACAACCGGCACATCAATGAGCTCAGAGTAGGCTTTTACCATGGCAGCTATTACAGCCATGGGTACCTGCAAGATGTAGCTTTCACCGAAGGATACAATCACTGCCCTATCTTCCTCTTCTGCAGCCTCTAAAACAGCTGCTAAGGTCTCTGTATTGTAAATATTAAAAGCCACCAGTTTATCCTGACGTTTAAATGCCTCATTTAAATTTATTAACATATATCCCCCTTAAGAAAGTAAATCGACGATTTCTTTTAGCGTTTCGATCTCACCAACATTTCCAGGGAAGATAATATAAGGCATTTGGGGGAATCTACTTTCTTCACCCGTCATCCAAACGGGTATGCCTGGTTTAACCTGCCCCATGACCAGTGCTTTTTTAACTTTAAGTGCTTTGGTTCCAACATCGCTAGACGTGATTCCACCCTTGGCTATAATAAAACTCGGCTTTACCCCAAGTTTTCCAATAACACTGGTTACTGCATCTGATATTTTAATAGAGATTTCCAGCTGCTTGTTTTTGTCGTCGGTATCAAGGTCAAACCGTTCTCTCCTGGTGTAAACAACCACATTTTGACCGGATCTGATTTTTTCTTCAG
This sequence comes from Clostridium sp., assembly GCA_012511315.1. Classification (GTDB taxonomy): domain Bacteria; phylum Bacillota; class Clostridia; order Clostridiales; family Clostridiaceae; genus JG1575. Next base: position 6,055 of record JAAZGI010000478.1, on the reverse strand, counting down.
CAAGGTTGATTACCCGCTTAACTTCTTTTTCTAACTCATTTTCTTTAACCACCAAATGTTGATTGAATTCAATAAATTCCATGGGCTGCACTGTGTTTTTCAAATCTTCAAACTGAAGAGTGGTTTTATTAACATGAGATCCAATCAAAACAATGCCACCGTTCTTGTTGTTATTTTCGATGAGCTGTTCCTTCTTTAAAAGAGCTGCATCTGTTACCCCACCTAATACCTTGGGCACCGCAGCTGCGCTTCTAAACATAAATCTTTTATCTTGAAGCATTGCACGGATATAAGCCACTATAAATACTTTTACATCCGTATAATCTATGGCATTTAAAACTATTTTATTAAAATCCTTCACTGCTAAGAGTTTATGGGTAATCCCGGTGATATCTATACTCCTTAGTTCTTTTAGCGTGATATAAGTGGTATCTTCAGCTTTAAATTCACCCTTGGTCTTTTCCTCAATATATTCTCCAATATGAGAATTCTTGTAACCAAAGGTTTTATCCTTAGCGAATTCCGTTTTACTAGCAGGAACCAGTTCCTCACCTTCTTTAACGTAGTGCACATTATCAATGGTGTAACGTCCTCCCTCCATAAAGAAGGGGCTCATGATCTCACCATCAAATTTTTTGTCAGACATTTTTTCAATGGTATTTTTTAATGTCTTAGTTTCTAAAGGGTAATGGCCTCTCATAGTCGAGTCACTTCTTGAAATTAGGATATAATCTTTTCCCGTTCCTTTCGAAACCTTCTCTAAAGTCTTCCCTATTTCCTCATGGACCTTCTGGGTTTCATCACTGGTGAAGCCCCTGGAATTTGTTAAAACAAAAAACATGCTGTTCTCGTCCATAAACCCTTTTGTTACCGTATCCTCATCCCAGGAAGTGTAAACATAGATATCATGAACTGTTTGGACCCCAGTCGGATCATCATCTAATACAACTATTTTTTTATTTAGTTGCTTTAAAGCCGATTCATACAGAACATCTACTTTTTTCAGATCAGGCATTGGGTAACTCTTTAACACCTCAATATTCAATCCGTCCACTTATCTGTCTCCTTTTTCGACTTCTACATTAGCAAGCATTTCAAAGTGTTTCACTAAGGCTCCATGATCATCATTCATCAGCCCTCTCACTTTCATCCCTTGAAAGACTTCAAATAACTGAGCTGACATAGGGACTGGGATATCAAGCTCATGAGCTGTGTTTACTACGTTCATAATATCTTTATGATTCACTGAAATTTTACCGCCAGGATGAAAATCTCGATTCATGATCATGGGTGCTTTTGCCTCCATGACTGCACTTCCAGCCAAGCCACCCCGGATTGCCATAAACACTTTTTCAGGATCTACACCTGCTTTCATTGCAAAAACCAACGCTTCACCAAGAGCAGCAATATTTAAATTAACAATAATCTGGTTGGCTAATTTAGTGGTTGATCCACTTCCGGAACCACCAACGAGCACTGCGCTGGCACCCATTTGGTTTAAAAGAGGAAGTGCTTTATTAAAAGCTTCCTCATCGCCGCCAACCATAAAGGATAGAGTTCCATCAATTGCTTTTGGTTCACCACCACTTACCGGTGCATCTAAAAAGAAGGCCCCCACTGTTTTCAATTCATCATAACAATATTTTGATTCAACCGGTGTTACCGAACTCATATCGACTACTACCGTTCCAGGTTTTATTTCCCTAGCAAGGCCCCCTTCGTTGAATAGTGTCTCTTTTACAATGGATCCATTGGGAAGGATTGTAAAAATGAAATCACAGGCCCGGCCAATCTCGAGCGGTGTAGATGCTTTTGCTCCCTCTGAAACTAGTTCTGCAACGGCATTTTTATTAATATCAAATACTAAAAGGTCACTGCCTTTTTTAATCATTTGCTTTGCCATGGGTTTACCCATGATACCTAATCCGATAAATCCTACTTTTTTCATTTTATTCACCTAATAATACCTTTCTTGCTTTTTCTACGCCCAGTCTTGGACTGGTCAGTACCTGCTTTTTAGTATCCTCTAACAGGGGCAGAAGAACAACCATGCTTCCTTGCGCCAACAGAATGATATCGCATTCAGCTTCGGCTTTCTTAATCATCCCAAGTACTAATTCATTGTGCTTTTCTCGATTTTTTTCTTTCATTAAGATATCCAAAGCCCCATCTACTAGGTATTCTACTACTTCGACTTTCTTACCCATCTCAGCGGCTTTTTCTAAAACAAGATCACAACTTGGACGCATGGTACTTTTCACTGTAGCTACAACACCGATTTTTTTTCCTTCAGAAACTGCTTTTTCAGCCATTGCTTCATCCACTTTAACAACCGGAATGGACACTAACTGTTTTGCCACATCAGCTGCTTTTCCTACGGATGAACATTGATTAAATATAAGGTCTGCACCATTACGTTCTGCAGCCAAAAAATAGTCGCACACTCTTCCCGTAATCTTCTCATTAACCCCTCCGTTTGCCATGACATCATGGAGCAAACTATCATCTACAATATTAAAAATTTCAGCCTCTGGAATAATCTCATGGAACAGATTTTGCAAATCATCGTGTGAGACTAAGCTCGTGTGAATAATATAAATTTTTTTCATTTTCTCTCCTTTAAATACCAATAGCAGAGGAGATCATCCTCTGCCAAATTGTTTAGTAAAGACCTGGAAGATTTGGAATAACACTTAGAATCAATATAATTCCAAATGCACTAAGACCTACAATTGTTCCTCCAACAGTCCATGCTTTAATGGTGTCTTTAACACTCAAACCGGAATAATTTGAAAGCACCCAGAAACCAGAATCATTTGGCAGTGACATTCCGATTCCACCGGCACAAATTGCCAAACCAACAAGAACTGGTGATAATCCGGTGGATGCAACCAATGGACCTAAAATTGATGAGGTTGTAACTAATGCTACAGTCGTTGAACCCTGTGCTGATCTCAGCACTTGGCTCAGGACAAATCCTAATACAATGAGTGAGACGTTAAATGTCGTCAATGTATCCACTAAGTATTGGCCAATACCGCTATTATTTATAACTGTACCAAAGCCACCACCAGCACCAGTAATCAAGAAAATTAATCCAGCTGACTGAGTCGCTTCCATGATAATTTCATTGGTGCTTTTGGTGAAGTAACCTTTTAAAGCAATAAATCCGACAATCACGCCTAGGAATAAAGCAATGTTCTTATCGCCAAAAAAACTAACAATTGGTTTTAGTGCACTTCCTTCAGGAAGAAGCAGGGATGCAATACTACCTACCAAAATCAAGATTAATGGGAAAAAAAGCACTGCCAGGGACCGTGTCATCGATGGTAGTTTGGCTGTATCCATTTCGACATGGTCTTCGCCAGATATTTCTTCATCTGGATAATCCTGATCCGTTCCATTTTTATAGGCCTGTTTTTCCAAGTATTTAGCGTATAAAACACCACCAATTAAGGTTGCTGGCAAAGAAACAATGATCGAATAAATTAGGAAAGTTCCAATGTTAACATTCATATTACCAGCAACGGCAACGGGTCCCGGCGTTGGGATAACTAAGGAATGAGCTGCAATTGTTCCTACCCCCAGGGATGCTACCAGGGAAACCAAGGGCTTCTTTGTCGTTTTTTTGATTTGTCTTACCAACGGCATAAAAATAACGAAAGCGGCATCTTGGAATACTGGAATTGCAATCAGCCAGCCTGATAGTGTCAAGGCTAAGTTGGCTCTTGCGTTCCCTACTCTTTTTAGCATACCTGAGGCAATCGCATTAATGGCTTTGGATTCGGCTAAAATTTGGCCCAAGATAATTCCCAAACCAATTACGATACCTACCCCTTTTAACGTGTTACCAAAGCCCACGGATATGTTTTCCGCTATTTCCGGAAGTGGCATGCGTACACCCAGACCGGTGAGGATAGACACACCCATTAAAGCTAGAAAAGGGTTAATTTTAAACTTAATAATCGCTAACAGCAGTAGTGCAATCGAAATAACAAAAACGACGAGTAATAGTGGACCTGATACCATAATAATTCCCCCTTAAGTAATGACTATATAAAAGCATCTCCAAAGATTTGCTAATATACTTGGATTAATTCAACCCCATTTTTCTCCAATATCTCTTTTTCTTTGGAATCAAACTTTTTTGTTGTAATTACGCCTGTAAAATCATTTAAGTTATAAATTAGGTAGGTTGAGCTTCGGTTAAACTTATCGGAATCCACAAGCAAATAACTTTCACTAGAATTTCTAACCACTAAAGGTTTCATTGTTCTTTTTTCAATCGAAGGAGTGAGTACTTCAAAGTTCTCATTGATGGCTGTAGCTCCCATAAAGGCAATCTTAAATTTGATGTTAGAAATAAACTCTTCTGCAAAATTTCCAACAAGGCAACCGGTAGACTTTTGCAACATGCCACCTGTAACAAGAACTTCGCATTTGCTCCGATCAAGGACCCTTGAAATTTCGACATCGTTGGTAATTACTTTTAAGGTTAGCTCACTTTCAGCAATTAGCTTTGCTAATTCAAAGGTGGTTGTACCTGCATCCAAATAGACGGTGTCTTGATCTTTAATCAGCGTGAATGCCTTTTCCGCCACTTGAATTTTTTCCGCCACGTTAATATTTTTCTTGCTTTCAAAGCCTTCTTCAGAATCCACTTCAACGGATAAGACGGCACCGCCGTGACACCGTCTGATATCTTTATGGGATCCTGCTAGTTTATTTAAATCCCGCCGGATAGTCATCGGCGTTACCTGGTATAGTTGCGCTAATTCATCAATTTTTACAGCTTTCGTTGTCAGTATTAAATGATAGATTTGGGTGAGTCGTTCTTCTGCCAACATAGGTCTCTCCATTTTTGTTAGTTTGTGTTCGCTTTTGTTTAATCTTAAAACGATATGTAAGCGTTGTCAATCATTCATGATAAGTTTATCAAATCCCTAATTTCATGCCTTGCCAATGATGTTTAGTCCACAAATTAATAAAGTGGCCAAATGTTTTTATTTGTTCGTTTTCGAAGGTAACCTTTAAAATTACAAGTCCATCAACTCAGTCTTCCTGGTTTGAAATGCATCAAACAATTAGGCTTAAACCCTTTCCTTTTCAGTAATTCTCGACTTATCTTCATTTTCCGGACCCATGGTGTGTTCATGCAAGAAACTTTTTTCATCATCCCTTTATAGACCAAGGTCCAGCTAAAATTCACGTTTTACTACAATTTATAAAATACATTCTATTTTTCACTTATTAACGTCACTACATTAATAATTCGTTAACAGTTCTATGTTCAACTAATCACATCCACTCCTACTCATCCAATAATTAGCTATTAACTTTCGTCTCTCTTTGTTAATTGTATCTAGTTTCTTTTGTTTGATGGACTTTACCTATATTACTTGATTCGATTCTCCCTAGCCTTTCTTTGAGGAGGGGTAACTTTCATTTTTTTCTTTCTTTAAAAATTACTTCTCGGCATTACTTCTCGGACTATTACTAGCTGGTTTTCACAAAATTAAAGCTATGGTACCACTCAAAAACCAGCCAAGACCTCTCGTTATATTTAAACCCTTGCCTGCAGATTTAACCATAAAAACCTTGACCTAGAATAAATCCATTTCCGACTTAAATCCTCTTCCTTTCCAATCTAGCTCGCAAAAAAGGCAGACATCAAATGCCTGCCTTTTTTTATGCAATGGGATTGAAGCTGAGCTAGTTTTTAACTCTTATTCAATCTTTTACAGCTAATATTTTAGAACAATCCTGTAATTTCTCCATCTGGTGTGATATCCATTCTTTCTGCTGCTGGAACTTTTGGAAGTCCAGGCATAATCATAACGTCACCAGTTAAGACAACTATGAAACCAGCTCCGTTGGATACACGTACTTCGCGGATTGTAACGTTGAATCCAGTTGGGCGTCCAAGTAGAGTAGGATCATCCGATAGGGAGTACTGTGTCTTAGCCATACAAATCGGCATTTTGTCCATTCCGTTAGCTTCTAGTTCTCGAACCTGCTTTAAAGCAGCTCCCGTAAATACAGCACCATCTCCACC
>JAAZGI010000477.1 GCA_012511315.1 Clostridium sp. | reverse complement strand
TTGATTGGCTATTAACCAAATTAGATGAAATTGACCATGTGGAAATTAAGCGGATTGGTACGCGGATGCCCATTACCATCCCTCAGCGAATTACGGAAGATTTTTGTGACATGCTAAAAAAACATCAACCACTGTTTATCAACATTCAATGCAACCATCCTTTAGAATTAACTCAAGATGTTAAATAAGCATTGGGACGGCTAGCCGATTCAGGGGTTGTCTTGGGAAATCAGGCTGTGCTTTTAAAGGGAATCAATGATGATCCTCATATCATGAAAAAGTTGAATCAAGACCTACTCCTTTGTCGGGTTAGACCCTACTATATTTTCCATGCCAAGGAAGTAATCGGAACAGAACACTTCCGAACCAGCGTGGATGCAGGAATTGAGATTATGGAGTATTTGGTTGGTTATACTTCAGGCTTAGCTCGACCAACTTTTATCGTCAATGCACCGGATGGATATGGTAAAACTCCCATGCTACCGGAATATACCTTATCCAGGGGACGAGGTAAACTCTTACTTAGAACCTGGGAGGGACGAGTATTTGAGTATGAGAATGCAGATGCTCCAGGTAAGATAGAAGATTTGGAATTAGACCTAGAGCTAGATGATTAATAGTGGATTTCAAGAAAAGCCTAGAATTTATAAAACTCTTTCGTTTAGGAAACGAACCTTGGATTTTGAACAAAGCACGAGCAAACAAAAACCCGAGCAAACAAAAATCCAAGCAAACAAAATCAGAGCAAACAAAATCTGAGCAAACAAAATCTGAGCAAACAAAATACCAAGCAAACAAAGTAGAAAGTAAATTTAAAAACTATAAAGATAAGATCATTGACCCTGTGAGCAGTCTGAGGATTGCAATCAGGGGTCTTTTTTTGGCGATTTTTGTATAGGGCTAAAACTTACGGCAGCTTACTGTACCTTGCATTATTCTGTCCTAGTATCTTAAGTCTAGATCCGTATTTTTGATCTTTAATAAAGGTCAGAAACCTTGTCGCTGTCCTTCATAAGAAACCTTGTCGCTGTCCTTCGTAAGAAGCCTCGTCGTGGTTATTTCTAAGAAGGATTTTGATGAAAATCTGAGACGGTAAATTTCAAGGTAGGTCAATCTGAAATATAAGGATTTCATTTATAAGAACTTTGGAGAGAATACAATGGCTATTTCCTGTTAGATTCTTTGAGAAATATGGGAGATGAGAAATATGGGAGATGGGAGAGTCATTGAGCCTTTTAAAAGAGTCTAGTCTTTTTTTAACCATAAGATATAGAAGGGAGTTGTAAGTTAAAACGGGTTTCTTCTTTGGATATAAATATAAACTCAAAGTCGTAGGCTAGAGATGGAATGTCGAGTATAATAGGAAGAGGTCCGTTGGACTATAGGATAAAATAGCGTTTTGTTATAAAGCATCTTTTTAGTGGTCAAATGTGGGGTTGGTGTTTCGACTTAGATGTTCTAAATACCTGAAAAATAGCTTGCAATGATCCTTGGAATCGTCTATACTAAATCACGTGCTAGTACACCTGTCGGTCCTCTGATGGAAGATGGTTACGAACGACAAATAAAACTTGGGAGGGAATGCACATGAATGAATTAATTAAAATCGTAGAACAAGAAACGCTTCGTAAAGAGCCGCTTGCTGATTTTAACGTAGGAGACGTCATTAAAGTCCACGTTAGAATTAAGGAAGAGAAGAGAGATAGAATCCAATTCATCGAAGGTACAGTCATTAAGATTCAAAACGGTGGAGCTAGAAAATCTTTCACTGTAAGAAGAGTGGCAATGGGTACTGGAGTAGAAAGAACTTTCCCCTTCAACTCACCTACTGTTGAAAAAATTGATGTTGTACGCCGCGGTAAAGTCAGAAGAGCTAAGCTTTTCTATCTAAGAGACCGTGTTGGTAAAGCAGCTAAAGTTAAAGAAAAAATGTAATTGTAGCAAGGGATCATCTAGCATGATCCCTTTTTACTTTATATGGCTAAAAAGCTCTTTAGCTGGTTTTAAAATAAGTTCGAGGCTATGGTAGAATAAGAGTGTCTTTTAGTTTATTCAGTTTTAGTGTTGATCTCTCGGAAGAAGTATTTTAAAACGGTGGATAAATTAGGATATAGATATAAAAAGAATCAGATTCGTCTGAGGGAAAATCACCATAAATTTTGAAGGTGATTCAAATAAGTTAAGAAATATAGGAGGTGGTAGCAATGACAAACATTAACTGGTTTCCAGGTCATATGGTTAAAACTCGTCGGCAAATCACAGAGAATTTAAAGTTATGCGATGCGGTTATTGAAATACGTGACGCCAGAATCGTTAAGTCTTCAGCTAACCCAGCAGTGGATAAAATATTAGGGGATAAGCCTCGAGTAATTT
>JAAZGI010000476.1 GCA_012511315.1 Clostridium sp. | reverse complement strand
TTCCTTTCTTCCCGTATAGTTTTTACTCGTCTTCTAAAGCTCGAATCCCTGTGACACCACCTGTTATAACCACCCCATCATATCCATGTTGTTTTAATAAGGAGGCCGCGGTGATGGCTCGATTCCCTGATGCACACATAATATAAACAGGCTTATCCTTTGGAACTTCTGATATTCGCTGTATGAGCTCTTCAAGAGCAATGTGTAAACGGTGTTTTTCAGGGTCGCCTGCTTCCAACTCATGATCTTTGCGAATATCCAATAAAGTATGGTCTTCCTTTAATTCCATATAAGCCTTGGAATCAATACTTGCCATGGTGTCTAATGCTTTACCAGATACAACCCATTCTTTGGGTGCGTCGGGCACAAAACCTCGAATCTGCTCAAACCCAATGCGTCGACTTTGTAGGTAAAGATCTTCTAGCTGATACATGGCTCCCGGATCCATTAAAAAGGCGATTGGCGTATCCGCATCAAACATTGTCCCTAAGAAGGAGGATAAGATTTCAGGGTTTAGATAAATCGAACCTTTAATATGTCCGCCTAAAAAAGCCTCTTTAGAGCGGCAGTCAACCATGGCTAAATTCTGATTCATTACTTGCTCCATGGTGAGATAGGGAATGTGGATTCCTAAACCTAGCGGCTTTGCTCCTTTGGTATTATATGTTTGAATCATATCAAAATGAGCTGGCCGAACTCTCATCCTGCCATATCGTTTAATAAACGCTTGTTTTGAATCATCTTGCAGTTGGCCGTTATATTTTCGTTCATAGCCAAGGGTTGAGTAGGGACGATCTTCCATGCTTGCTCCGCAGGCTGATCCAGCTCCATGAGCTGGCATCAATAACACATCATCCCCCAAAGGCAACAGTTTTTGAAATATACTGTCATAAAGAAGTCCGGTCATATGATCTAATTGGTTTTCCCCATAAAAATCGGTTCGAGCCAAATCCCCTAAAAATAAACTATCGCCAGAAAAAACCATGTATGGCGTTTCACGGCCTTCTTCATATAAAGCATAAGACATGTGCCCCAGGGTATGTCCAGGAGTATGAAGGGCTTTAAGCCTTAGTCCACCCACCTTAAAAGTAAACCCATCATAAATCTTTTGACCATAGACATGCCCCACCTCTTCATGGCCTGACAGATAAATGTCTGCCCCAGTAAACTGACTTAGCTCTTGAGAACCTGCAATACAATCCTCATTGCGGTGGGTTTCAAAAATTCTTATAATTTTCCCTCCAGCCTTGCGAGCCTCATCTAAATATATGGAGATGTCTCGTCTTGGGTCGATGACAGCAATCTCTCCACCTTCACCTACCATATAAGAGTAATGTGCTAGTCCTTCACTTTCAATTCGTTTAAAAAACATAATTACATCTCCTCTTTAACTCGTTTAATTATCAGGCCCTTGTTAAAATCCCTCTTGTTTTATTCCTCAATCCATTTTGAGCTATATTCTTTAAATAAAACAGCCCTTTCTTACCTTCTATTGTAACAGGAATCTGCTACTTACCTTTCAAAAGAGTTAAAACCATGTAAAATAAGCTTCAAAAATTTATTGTCATTGCTTTGAATTCCGTTCTTGAGATAAAATTCTTCCATTTGAACCTTGTATAAAATCGTTATCCTTTAATACGTTCTTTCATTACTCTGCTTGCTATTTAGCAGCGTTTTTACTAATAGGTCAAAAATTATAGTATAATAAAAATATCAAAGGGAGTGCTATACAATGAAAAAAACATCCTTGCTCAAAGTCTTAGGTGGTTTTCTAGGCTTCTTAGTCGGAGTTTTCGGTGGCGGATACCTGGGTCTAATTATAGGTGGCACTTTCTTAGGTGGTTTAGAGCTTCATGAGCGGATTGGAATTGAAGCCTTTGAATTGACCACCTATATTGGTGCAATTATTGGTGCCCTGGTCATGCCTGTTTTTGGTGTTAAGTTTGCCCAAAAATTCTCCAATCCTGATAAGAATTGAAAAACAGTCAACGGGAAAATACGGCTGGCCTAGAGATTCTCTAAGTCACCGTCTTTTTATTTTTGAATAGCTATATTTTTTAAAAATAGGCAAAACACCTTCAATTAGAGTCAATAAAACCTAAACAAATCACTATACACCTGATAACTACCGACAATCCTTCTGCTACTTGAACCCTCAATTACTCCTCTACTTTCTATTTATCCAATATTTCGCTGAGGTCTCCCTGGCCGTTCTCGCTACCCACTAAAATAAGAGACAGTAACAATTTGTTAGTTACTGTCTCTTATTTTAGTATATTTTGCTTCAACCATATTTTATAATTTTAATCTGCTGAATAAGTGAAGGTTGGTCTCATAGAGATTGAAATTCTTCTGGCCTCAACTTATTAAAACACGAGTTTAAAAGCAATTTTCAAGCAAAAACTTTCCTATTAAATCCTTTTTAGATTCTTTTCAATATCTTGGTAATCCTTGCAATACTTATCCGCTCCAGTAACCATCTCCACATAATTCATTTGCTCAAAAGCTGCCCCACCAATGAGGATGGCTGGAGCGTTGGTGCCAAAGCTTTGTTTGATTTTATCGATGAGCAAGGTCACTGAATCGATGTGTTGACGCATGG
>JAAZGI010000475.1 GCA_012511315.1 Clostridium sp. | reverse complement strand
ATAAAACAAAAATAGAGCTTACTTTCCTTTTATAGAGTTTGTTTACCAAGTTTTCGTAAAATCTATATATTTTTCATACTAAAAGCTCTTAAAGACCATTTTTTCTTCTTCTGCAACTCTAAAACAGCTCTCAATTCGATTCATTTTAAAAATTGGAGTCTTTTAATGGAACTCACAGCAGACCACAGAGTGCATCTTTTCCCGTTTAAACGATTCATTATCTCCCAAACCTTTTATAAACCATTCCTACCCCTTTTCTACAGACAGGTCACTCAGCTGTTCATCTATATTTGTTGTCACTTATTTCTATTTCACCCTAGTTTTATTTTCTTTTTTCGCCATTACTTCCGTTTTCATCGCCATTTCTCAGTGTTTTTTCGTTGCTCTTTATTTTCTAAACTTTCTAAAGAATAATTTCACTGGCCTTCACGGCGTCCTAACTCCTATTTTAAAAACAAATATCTAAATTAAATAATAGATCACTTTTAATTCAAATTCATTAATTTTTATAACCTGTGTTCACATATATAGGGTAAAATAGATATATCAACGAAACAAACAATGTAAGGAGGCCCTATGCTTAAAAAAATCGGGAAAGTAGCAGCTGGTTTATCTGTCTTTGCAGCGGGTGCCATTGCAAGCGGAGCCTGGCTCATTGCTGAGCGAATTATTCATCCACCTAAGGATAATTATAATGATATTAAAGAAGACTTAAAATTAAGGCTCGGTTATTCTGACGAGGAATTTAAGGAGCTTTTGGATACTCCTTTCGAACCCGTTACTCTTTTATCAGATTATGGGTATACTTTAAATGGCCGTCTCTTCGACCAACAAGCGGATAAAAGTATCATCTTGCTCCATCGTGAAGGCCGTAATTTAATGGCATCTTACAAGTTTTTACAAATGTACTTAAATTTAGGCTATAACATCTTAATGTGTGACGCTCGCTACCATGGCGATAGTGAGGGGGAGAATTACACCTATGGTTTTTTTGAACGCTGGGATCTCATGAAACAAGCCAATTTCCTATTTGATCGCTACGGAGAAGATACCTTATTAGGACTCCATGGTGAATCAGGTGGTGCAGCCACTGCTTTAATGGCTTTATGTCAAGATGAGCGCATCGGGTTCGCCATTGCCGATTCTTCCTTCTCAGAATTATTAGAAGTCATGATTGGCTTAGAACAGCGCATTGTTAAAACCGAATCTAAAAAGCTCCTTCTTCTTATTGACCTAATCATTCGTCGTCGGGCTGGCTTCTCGCTAGCTAATGTTTCTCCTTTAATGGAGATCCAAGCTTTACAAGTACCGGTTCTTTTTATCCATTCAGAGAAAGATAACCTAGTTCCGGCCAAAATGTCTAAAATGCTGTCTCATTTTAAATCAGGTTATAATGAACTGTTTATTGCTCCAGAATCAAAGCACCTTTTGGGTTATTATGAGCATCGAGAAGAATATGAAGCACGGGTTCGAGGATTCTTAGAAAACACGGAAGCCATATTTAAGCGTTTCCAGCAAACCTATATTTAAGCCTAATCTAAGGTGTGTCCACTTACTTGCATTTGCTTAGCTTACTGAATAATCGTGGAGTAACTGATCAATTCAGTTTAACAGCCTAGCTTAATCGCTACTTGAAGAATAGCCTAAACTTGATTATTTTATTATTTTATAATTTTCTTGTTAAATTGATTTTACATAACACGCTAAGAATAACACACTCAACATTTGAGTGTGTTATTCTTTACTTTAGAACATCAGTTCGATATAATTGCATTGTAATACGTGCTGTTTCCTATTGATTCTAGGTTATAAGGAGGTGTCTTATGGAACCTATCATATTTCATGTGGATGTTAATTCAGCCTATCTTGCTTGGAGTGCAGTCTGGGAATTACAAAACGGTATAGACCGTGATATTCGAAACATCCCCTCCGTTGTTGCAGGCAATCCAAAAAGCCGCCGAGGAGTCGTTCTCGCTAAATCTCAGCCAGCTAAAAAATACGGCATTATCACTGGTGAATCCCTCTTCACGGCTTTTGCAAAATTTCCTGAGTTAGTGGTTGTTCAAGCTCGCTTTAAAGAGTATTCAAAAGCTAGTAATGATATGGCTAAAATTTTATCACACTATTCCTCAGTTTTAGAACGTTATTCCATTGATGAATGCTTTCTTGATATGGGCACTTTAAATCGAAGTGAAGCTCTAAGAAAAGCTCACACCATACGGCAAGAAATCCTCGATAAACTGGGCTTTACTGTCAACGTCGGCATTGGCGCCAACAAACTTACAGCAAAAATGGCTTCCGACTTTCAAAAACCTAATCAAGTTCACTCCCTTTTCCCCGATGAAATTAAAACAAAGTTCCACCCCTTACCTATAGATGAACTCTTTATGGTTGGCCCAGCCTTAGCTAAAAAATTACGCAATATTAACATTTCAACCATTGGTGATTTAGCTAGTTTTGACCCAGAATTTTTATTCAAACAGTTCGGCAAAATCGGCTTAACTATATGGCGATTTGCTAAAGGCATAGATGATACACCGGTTCACCCAGAAGGTAGCCAAGAAACAAAAGGTATGGGCCACTCCACTACTCTTGCGGAAGATTTGACCAAACGGGCTGACTGTCATCAAACCATTCAAAGCTTGTTAGACACCTTAGTGGAGCGGCTTCAAAAGGCTCACTTTCACACCACTTGCGTTGCTGTTCACTATACAACCTCAACATTTAAAACCAGGCGTCGCCAGCGAATGCTTTCACAACAAACTGATTCTTATGACCTTCTATATCTAGTGTCTCGCCAGTTATTTGATGACATTTGGGAAGATCAACCGCTGCGTAAAATCGGTGTATCGTTTACGCACCTACGCTCTAATAAAATCGTTCAACTCTCTATGATGAATTTAGAAGAGCATCAAAAGCAGGATCGATTGGAAGATACCCTTAGCACCATTCGCAAGCGTTTTGGAGACGAAGCTTTAATTCGTGGGACTTCCGTAACCAAGGATTTGGAAGACCTAGACGATGAGTCCGATTTAAGTTTTTAAGGCTTTTCCAGAGGACAGGAGGATTTTATGGAAGTTCTATTAACCCCCATTGAAGTAGTGGCCACTTTTACCCAAGATGGTCGAATCTCACCTGTACGTTTTCGCATTTTAAGACCTGATTTTGGCAATGAGACCTTTTTCATTCATCAGATTACCCGTCGCCAGCGTCAACGACTCGGCAAAAAGCTTATCGATATTTATACATGCAAAGGAAGGGTCCAAGATTACGATCGAATCTTTGAATTAAAACATGAGATCCATAGTGGCAGATGGTTCTTATATCGCATTTAGCCTTACACCCTTCTAATTCTTATATTCAAAAGGTCTTACGTTCTTAAGTCTTAAGTTCTTGTTGCAATCCATTCTTTCTAGAGAAAAGTCGAGGCCTGATTATTAAACAGGCCTCGACTTTTCTCTAAATTAAAATGACAAATATATCCAAAGAAAATATTTGGTCCAAATCTCATTTCTTCCAATATTAGTGCTTTAAGTTGTAACACTTTAGCTAGGACTTAAATGAGAAGTACCTTTCTATTGGAGTGATTACTCTTAGACTCTAGGTCTTAACAGTGGACCACGAGTTTTAAGTTAGTTGTTCTACTTTTTAAAACCTTTTGGATATTTTAACACCTTACGGTCAACGTACCAATCCTCGTTCACTTGGTTACCTTCTCCAGTACCAATGCGTCTCACTCCATCAGAGCGACGATAACTATTATCCGTGTACAGTTTTCGACTAACTTGCTCTCCATCTTTTAGGGTGATTTTATAGACGCGAACTTTAGATCCATCTTTAGGTGTTGGATCGAGGACAACGCCACCTTTGGGTATGGTTGGATCATCCATTTCTTTAATTTCCGCTTCATCTACTTCATAAACTTCAGAATCATATTTGTAAGTGTATCCGCCCAGTGCATCTTCCGCTCCGTAAACGTTAAATCTTAATTGATCGCCGTCCGCCTTAGCTGTGATGAAGATTGGATCATCAAAAGGGTTTTTGAATCGTAAATCCAAGGAAGGTGCATAGATTACAGCATCCAATCCTGGCTGGACGTAACCTACTGTCATTCCATGGTTTTGACGCTGGGTTGGATCGATGCCTAGATTTAGCAAGACATTATAGATAGTAGATGAAACTTGGCAAACACCTCCACCGGGCTCTTCCACCATTTCAAGACCAATATAAACACCAGACTTTTGAAAACCATTGGTGGAACCTGCTCCACCACCGATGGTTTGATTAAAGGAAAACTCTTGTCCTGGCATAATGAGACTGCCTGAAATCATTTCAGCTGCAAGCTCTACATTGTAAGCTCTTGCATCGTAAGACCACCCATAATTAGTGGATGACTGACTAATTCTTTTATTGATCCTATCTAGTTCTTCTTGGGTGATTTTAACCGGAATTTTTTTCACTGGTGCTTCGATGTATTTATTATTCTTGGCGCTAAAGTTTACAGCCTTACGAATCTCTGCCATAAAAGCTTCCCGATCCAATTCATCTTCCGTAGCATCCTCTTTTAAAAGGACACGCCCGTCTTTCCGGTAAGCAGAAAACTGTCTGGAAAGAGCTGTTAGATTGGTTTGCATATCATCCATAATGCTAGCAACATGATCCTCATCAAAAATCAAGGCTGGTTCTAATACAAAGTCGTTGCCCTCTTTAATGAGTTTCAACTTCTCTTCATCGTTGGCATCTTTCCCTCGGGCTAAAGCCTTTTCATAGATGCTCTCGTCGATGGCAACTTTAAGCTTATTATAGCTCATATAATTCTTCTTATTGGCATAGGAAAAACGAACCCGACGATCTTTAAGTGGTTCCATTAAGTCATTTTCTACTTTTTCTTTGGCTTCTTCTACTGTAAGGCCAGACACATCAATTTCACCAATCAATGTCTTTGGATAAATTTTATTTTCCCAGCTAGCCAAAAGATTTTTTTCCTCTTCACTTAAAACCGGCTTAGTAACCGGAAGCACTGTTGCAACAGGCGTTGTTGTTGACTGAATGGTTGTGGGTGTCGTTGTACTAGCTCCTTGATCAACTTCTTCAGGGGTAAGACCACCACCAACTTCAATGGTACAACCTGAGAGAACGAGCATAAAAACTGAGATGATTAGAATGTTTAACTTGTGCAATTTGATACCTCCAATTGAAATAAACTCCTGATAATTCTTCCTTTAAGTCCAAAATCAATGCAATGAACATGATGACTTGTTAATAGAAGATATTAGCGTAAAAAGTAAATCTGTCTAGGATCATCAAAATCCCCATGAAGATTAAGAACAATCCTGAAACTAAGCTAATAACTTTAAAATGTTTTTTGATTCCTTGAAATACTCCGGTTAAGTTGTTAAATAAGAGCGCTGTAATTAAAAATGGGACAGCTAAGCCAATGCTAAAAATCAACAGCTTTAATCCACCAATCCATACAGTGGCTGAACTACTAGCTTGAATTAAGGCGGCTCCTAAGAAAGCACCTAGGCAAGGACTCCATCCAAACGATATAATAACACCAAATAGGAGTGATGAAAAGAAGGTATTGGTATCTCCTTTGGAACGGAAACGGAAGTCACGATTCAGAAAACCAATCTTAAATACACCCGCCATATTTAATCCAAATAAAACCAGTAAGACTCCACCAATTCTCTGAAGCAGTAACCTTTGGTCAACCAAAAACTTAGCTAGTGATGTGGCTGTCATACCTAAAGTGACAAAGACAATGGTAAAGCCAAGAATAAAGCCAAGGGCATTGGTCATTAGCTTGGACTTATCTTGCTCACCTTTACCCGCTAAATAACTCAAATAGACTGGTATCATAGGAAGGAAACAAGGCGAAATAAATGCCAAGATTCCTTCCACTAGTAATAATAATAGTTCTGATGTTGCCATATCCTACTCCAAATACTTCAGGCCCTCAAGGACCTGATCTTTTTTAAGCATGCCTGGCTGATAGATATGGATCTCGCCTTCTTCATCCACAAAAATCGTGGTGGGTATACTGCCAATTTGCAAGGCTTGAGAAAACTCTAGGTCTTCATCAAAAAGCATATTTTTAAAATTCAAATCATTATCTTTTAAAAACTTTTCAGCTAATTCCTTGGTTTCGCGGCCACCAATTATATTAACCATGAGAATTTGATACTCATCCCCAGCCGCTTCATCTAATTCTTCAAAATCCGGCATTTCGGCTTTACAAGGTCCACACCAACTAGCCCACGCATTGATAATTGTCTTTTTACCCTTGAAAGAAGACAGTTTCACCGAATCACCAGAGGAAGTGTATAAGGTAGCATCAGGCAGTGGCACGGTATCAGGATTACTCTTTCCTGGGTCTTTTGAATTCGCATCGGAATCCCCTGTCGCTATCCCAGTTGTACTTTCAGAGTCACCTTGAGCATCCGTTGATTGAACCAGCTTATCTAAGTTCCCTTCATCGACTCTAGCGTCATAAAAAAACTTTAAGCCGCCTAACACAACGATAAAAGCAACTACCGCCAAAACCGCTTTAATTTTACTATTCATATAAATATATCTCCTT
>JAAZGI010000474.1 GCA_012511315.1 Clostridium sp. | reverse complement strand
TTAATCACCGGTTACTTGCCGGTGATTTTTCTGACCACAAAACCAGCCAACATCATTCCTGCCACCGGTGGAACAAAGGCAACTGAGCCTGGAGTCATTCGTTTTGGTTTTAACTGACTTTCAATCAAAGTTTCGCTAGTTGCTGGACTATTAAGCACAGGCTTAATGGATGGCTCTTCGGAATAAAGAACCGCCAAGGACCTGACCTGTCTTTTTTTCAGTTCTCGGCGCATTACCTTAGCTAAGGGGCAAACACTGGTGTCAAACACATCCATAAAGACTAATTTGGTGGGATCTAATTTATTCCCTGCTCCCATACTTGAAATCAAGGGAAAGCGTTTTTCCTGACACCACTCTGCTACATCAAGTTTCGCCGTTACAGTATCAATGCAATCAATCACATAATCCACATCTTCAGGAATGATTTCAGGCAGAGTATTCATTAGCACGAACTCATCTTTTACAATGACTTCACACTCTGGATGGATAGCCAGCAGGCGTTGACGAGCCGCTTCTGTCTTGCGCATGCCTATAGTTTCTGTAGTAGCGATAATTTGGCGGTTGATATTTGATGGCGTCACTACATCATTGTCAACAATGATGATGGTGCCCAGGCCCGAACGAACCAAGGTCTCTGCACAGGATCCGCCCACTCCTCCTAGACCCAAGACGACTACCTTCGCAGCCTTTAACTTTTCCATTCCCTCACAGGTCAAAAGCATTTCACTT
This sequence comes from Clostridium sp., assembly GCA_012511315.1. Taxonomy (GTDB): domain Bacteria; phylum Bacillota; class Clostridia; order Clostridiales; family Clostridiaceae; genus JG1575. The sequence continues at coordinate 869 of JAAZGI010000474.1, read as the reverse complement.
CTTGAAAATAATTCCTTCATCTTCCTACTCCATCTGCTTTAAATAGCTTGCCAACTGTTGATTCAAATCATCTTTTGACATTAATTCCGGTGAGTCTGAAAAATCCAGAATGGATTCAGTTTCTCGGCAATAACGAACTTTAATGCACTGCCCAAGATTTCGTGGGCAACGTAGACATAGACAGTCCACTGCGTTCCCATCGCAACTTTCTCCATAAAGGGGACAGTATCGACAGTTTTTAATGGCACTGCCTATATCCTTTCGGGTTTTATAATTTTCTTTCATTTTGTCTCCTTACATTTTGATAGGAATTGGTTGGTCTAAAGTTAACGAGTCGGTTGTAACAAGACAAGTGTAGGCCATAAGATCCACTCCATGGTCCATCGCATATTGCAGGGATTCCGTAAAGTATGGGTCCATTGCTGTATTGGGACTAAAATGAGTTGCCCGATCCAGTTGAACCAATAAAATCAGCCCAGCTCCAAAACCCGCTTTTCTAGCTTCTACCAGCTCTCGTAAGTGTTTGACTCCCCGTGCTGTAACAGCATCAGGAAAGCTCACCATCCCGTCAATTTCCAATGTGACACCTTTCACTTCTAAATAATAATCAGGTGCCCCTTCTTTTTTTAATCGAAAATCAAATCGAGATCCACCAAAAGTTTTTTCTCGTTCAATTACATCATAATCCTCATACTGAGGGATCCATTTGGACTTAAGTGCTTCTTCTACTACCTTGTTGGGAGCTTGAGAATCAAAATTAATCAACAAATCCCCCTTCCAAGCCGCTATCAAAGAATGGGCCGTTTTTCTTTTAGCTCCATCTTCATGGCGAACCAGAACTCGGCAACCTGGAATCAGAATTTCCTTGA
>JAAZGI010000473.1 GCA_012511315.1 Clostridium sp. | reverse complement strand
TTGATATCAACTATTTTTTACCTGGTCGAACCGGCCTTAACTTTCCTTCTGTACTATATATATGTTTCATTCTAATCTTTAGTAGTCTGTAAGTACCTTCCATTCATATCACGTTGAATCTCGCCATTGAGCACGGCAACATTTAAAATGGACAGGAGCCAGCGCTCTTTATCAATACTAAGTTGCGGATGACCTAAAAGGTCAGCTGTTTGCCGAATTAATTGACGCTCTGTCTGAGGTGTTGTTAAGACTTCTCGAAGCGCCGAGATAATCTCCTCCGGTGCAATATCAAGCAACTCTCGGTCATTATCGTCTGGTAATGTGCGTCGAAAATGATCGAATAAAGCCGGATCTTGATCCTTCGACCAGTAAATTGGTACATCAGCCGACAAAGTCATCTGAGGTCGAACTTTATTCATAACAAGCTCAAGGTGCTCTTCCATTTTTATCGTTACCTTACTTAGCTCATAGAGGTCTCTTGCTCGCTTGGCTAATAAAGTTCTTGAAATAGGCCCTTCCGCTTCAATAATGGCGTTCATTTCTTCACCAATTTGGTTTGCGTTCGTTACTCTTAAGAACTCATTCATCATTAGTTTTCTTGGCTGCAAAGAATGTCTATGATAAGGCTTTGGACGGTCTTCTACCGCGTTTTGTGGTTCTTGTTCCTCAGATGGCCCTTCTTTTTTCAAAGCTTGTTTACTTTCCATTAAAAGAATATCTTCAGCGCGTCGAATTAGGTGTTCCACCACCCCCTCTTCATCTTCTAGCCAATCCATGGCGAAAACTCTTTCAATTTCCCATCCCAACCCTTTTAGAATTGATTTCTGCAAAACTTCGCGGTCATAAGCAGCTTGAGCCCTACGGTAGGATTCTCCGCCACACATTACTCCCAAAATAAAACGATCAGGATTTTTCGGGTCAACAAGTCCTAAGTCCACCTTAAAGCGCGAGGTACCAATGGAAGTTTCTACTATCCAGCCTCGTTCCCTTAATCGTTCTGCTAATAAACCATTGAGGTTTATTGAGCTACTTGTTTTTCGGATCTCTTCTAATGATAGAGTTCTGATGGGTCGGTTGGCAAATTCTAAAAAGGCTTTCAAATCATGAACACCTCGGGCTGTAGTTGGTGATACATTAAATCGGTTTAAATCAATGTTTGTAAAAACCACCATTTCATACCGCGCTCTGGATACGGCAACGTTTAATCGACGCCAGCCGCCTTCTTGGTTTAGAGGACCGAAGTTCATGGTCATACGACCTTCTTCATCGGGACCGTAAGCCACAGAAAACAAAATCACATCGCGTTCATCACCTTGAACATTTTCTAGATTTTTAACAAACAACTGTTCTGGCATTGCTTGCAAGGCCATTTCAAGCTCTTCACTCCCATGAATTTGATCGCGCAGGAGTTCCTCAATTAAGTTTTGTTGAACAACAGAAAAAGTTACAATTCCAATGGACTTTTCTTTCAATATAGGGTCTTTCATCCTTCTAATCACTTCAGCTACAACTTCAGAGGCTTCCATCCGATTGACCCGTGCGCCCCCTCGTTCATAAACGCCGGCATTTTTTCGAAGGGTCACTTTTGATACCATGTCATCAGGTGATGGATAAGTGAACAGTTTGCCCTCATAAAAATTCCGGTTCGAGAAAGAGATTAAACTTTCATGTCTAGAACGGTAATGCCATAGTAGGTAGCTCTCGGGCATTGATAATGCCAAGGCATCTTCTAAGATATTATCCAGATCCTGAAATGCTTCAGGTTCATCACTCTCATTATTTTGTGTCATAAAAAAGCTGGTTGGTGGTAACTGTTTCGGATCCCCTACAATGATAGCTTCTTTGCCGCGGCCTAAAGCGCCAATAGCTTCTGCTGTGGGAATTTGCGAGGCTTCATCAAATACCACTAAATCAAACAGGTTGGCTTCTGGTTTTAGATACTGAGCCACACTCATTGGACTCATCAACATACAAGGAGCAATGCGTCGCAAAAGATGATCCGTTTCAGAAAATAAATTTCGGATCGAAAGGTTTCTGGCACCAGAGCGAAGCGCTCTTTGCAAGACACCAATTTCTCGGCTGGTAGTCTTTTCTAGTACTAGGTTTGGTATTTTGCCTGCCAAATGATAGTAAAGCTCTTTGCGCTCTAATGTTTCCATTTCATTTAATCTTTTTCCTAATTCTTCTGCTTTTTCGTCTAACCCATAACCCGTAATATTAAAAAGACTGGGTTCATTTTCTAGGCGTTTCATTAATTCATAACGAACAACCGATTTCTCAAATGCTGCTAGTAGTTCTCGGTCACTGGCGTGACCATCATGGTAGTAGGTTGTAAATAGCTTTAAGCCTACTGCATCAGCTTGGTTTTTAGACTGAAGGTACATAACCCAGTCCCTTAACCCATCAAGATTT
>JAAZGI010000472.1 GCA_012511315.1 Clostridium sp. | reverse complement strand
GTACTGGTGCCTCCAATCGAATTGAAGGGATCTCTACTTCAAATGCGAGGCTCGAGCAACTGGTTTCGAAACAAATCGAACCGATGAATCGCGATGAAGAAGAAATCGCAGGATATAGAGAGGTTTTAAATACGATACATGAAAACTATGATTATATTTCTTTAACACCAGGTGTAATCTTACAACTGCATAGAGATCTTTATAGTTTTCATCCCTCTACCCAAGGAGGACGATTTAAAAATCAGGATAACATTATTGAAGAGGTAAGTGAAAGTGGAACTCATCAAATACGATTTAAACCTTTATCTGCTTTTGAAACGCCAGAAGCAGTAGAAAATTTATGCAGTTCGTATCGTAAAGCAGTAAACGATGACAGAATTGACCCGTTACTACTAATTTCAAAGTTTGTATTGGATTTTCTAAGCATTCACCCATTTAATGATGGCAATGGAAGAATGAGTAGACTCCTAACCCTTTTGCTTCTCTATCAGCAAGGCTACATCGTAGGAAAATATATAAGCCTTGAGAAGCTCATTGAAAGCACGAAAGAAAGCTATTATGAAACCCTTAAAGAGAGTTCAATGGGTTGGCACAACAATGAGAATAATTACTTACCATTTGTTAAGTACTACCTAGGTGTTTTGTTAAAGGCATATAGGGACTTCTCAGAACGTGTAGAAACTGTCTTAATAGATAAAATGGGTAAATCTGAAAGAGTGAAAGATCTATTCGATAAAACGCTAGGCAAGCTTTCAAAACGTGCGATTGCAGACCATTATCCTGATATCAGTGTGACAACAATCGAAAAAGCATTAGGTGACCTGTTGAAGGCTGGATACATTAGAAAAATTGGAGCTGGTAGAGGAACAGCTTATGTTAAAAATTCAAACTATGTTGAATTACAAAATAAATAATGTTTAGAAAAGGACCTTTTGGGGTCTTTTTTCTTTGTAGTAAATTAAGAAAAAACTTATGGGAGACAGAGAAAAAATCAAAGAAATTCTAAGAAAGAGTTGGGTGATTCGTTTGAAAGAAGCAATGCTATTTAAATAAGCCAGTTTAAGTTATAGAGTCTAGACTAGATTAAGATTGGTTTGAAACAAGAAGTTTTAATATAAAAGAGGTAGAATGTAAATAATAGGATTAATCCTTTTAAAGAATAATGATCCGGAAGTAGAATACACTTTATAGCAGTTATATTTGCAAAAAAAACTTATATGTATCAAAAGGCAATAACTAACAAGTAACAAGAGGTAAATATCAACTGGTAAGTAGAATTCAGATGATATGGCATGCAAGAGGTAAATAATCAATTCAATTCGACCACCTGGGAGGGGAGAAGGATGGAGAAGATTTATTTAGTAACAGGTGAGCTGGCCATTTGGGAAACGTATTAGCTCGGGAACTGGTTCGATTGAAACAAAGGGTTTGGATTTTTTTAATGCCCCATGAAAAGAATCATGTTAATGATGTTGAAAAAATATTCTATGGGGATGTGACACAGAAAAATAGCTTGATGCCTCCCTTTATTGAGGCTGACGGGTCTGAACTGATTGTGATTCAATGTGCTGGGATTGTTAGCATTAAAACGGCCTTCTCTCAGAAATTAATTGATGTTAATGTGGGTGGCACTAAAAATGTGGCGGATTTATGTGCGGAGTATCAGGTTTCTCGCTTAATCTATATTAGTTCGGTCCATGCCTTGCCAGAAGGACCGCCAAACAAGCGGATTAAAGAAACCAAACAGTTTGATCCAGATCAAGTGGTTGGGCAATATGCCAAAACCAAAGCTGAAGCCACAGCCTATGTCTTAAAGGTCGGTCGTCGAGGACTTCATGTTAATGTAGTACATCCTTCAGGACTGATT
>JAAZGI010000471.1 GCA_012511315.1 Clostridium sp. | reverse complement strand
GATGTGCTTTACAAAATGTGCTAATGGCTGAAAGATCTGCTAAATTTCCCGTAACATTGGAGCCATGATTAACAACTACAAATTTAGTGTTCTTCTTCAAAAGGCGTTCGAAATCATCCATCAGCAAATTACCATCCTTATCAAGTCCCACCACATCGTAGGTAATAATATCTTGATTGGCTAATCGATAAATGGGGCGAAGTACGGAATTATGTTCCATGGCTGTAGTGATAATGTGGTCGCCAGAATTAGCAAGACCGGTGATGGCGATATTTAATGCTTCTGTGGCGTTTTTTGAAAAAGCAACCTGTCTTGGATTGCTGGCCCCGAAAAACTTGCTAAGTTTTAATCGAGTTTCAAAAATGATTCGATCAGCAGCAAGAGAGTCTTCATGCTGACCCCGACCTGCATTACCCATGGTTTGGAGTGCGTTGACCATGGCATCTATGACCTCTTTTGGTTTGTGACGGATGGTAGCGGCATTATCTAAATAAATCATATGGACTCCTTTAAGGTGTTACTAAATATAGTTCCTAGTTGTCAGACTCTTTAGTATATAAATTATAAGTCTTATTTGTTAATTTTTCAACACAACTTAAATATATAGCAAATTAATAATCAAACAGTAATGAAATAGAAGAAAATGACATCTTCTGTAAGAAATATAACAATTAAGTATGGTGTGATTTTAATCTGGAATTGAAACGAGGTTAAAATGAATCAGCGTAGTTTCAAGAATTGAACTCTTTGATGTGCAAAAAGTATATTCGGAAAATCAGATAAAACAAAGTTGGAAGAGTGGCATCCTATGAAAAGATTTTATTACAGGTAGTGAGCTAGTGTACAAACATGCAGAGACATGACTTATAATAGAAGAGAACGTGTAAAATAATTGAAAATAGGAGTTATAGAAAAACTTTTGGTTTTAAAAAAGACTGATTTAAAAAAACTCTGAAACATAAAATGCTATGAGCTTGGTGAGAAGACAAGATCAAGATTTTTGAACTTAGCAAAAAGACAAGAAAACGGTTGCTGATTTAGCGAAAGAAAGGCCGAAAGTTAAAACTGAAAGTTAAAGCTAAACGTTAAAACCGTTCAAGGAAAATTGTTAATAAATCTGTAAAAGAGACGAGGAGAATTCTTATGAAATTTGACCCCAATTACCAACCCTATTCATCAGAGCGACTAACTTTAGCTGCTTCTAATGGCATTGTAGCCACTGGGAATGCTTTAGCAGCCCAAGTAGGTTTAGATATTTTGAAAAAAGGTGGAAATGCCGTTGATGCGGCAATTGCAACAGCAGCTTGCTTAACCGTTGTTGAACCATGCGCCAATGGCATTGGTGGTGATAATTTTGCTATAGTATGGATGAATAATGAGTTATATGGCTTAACCTCCAATGGACCATCACCAGCGGGAATATCTCTTGAGGTTGTTAAAAAAGAACATGAAACCATGCCAGTTCACGGTTGGACTCCTGTGACGGTGCCAGGTGCTCCCAAAGGGTGGGCTGCTTTGTCTCAGCGATTTGGAAAATTAACTTTATTAGAATGTTTGGAGCCGGCTATTGAATATGCAGAAAATGGTTTTCCAGTAGCAGCTTTAACAGCTAAACTTTGGAAAAAAGCTTTTGAAAAATATAAAGAGCTTTTCAAAGATCAGCCAGAATATGATGAGTGGTTTAAGACCTTTACTGTTGATGGTCTTCCACCGGAACCCTTTCAAATGATAAAGTTACCAAACCATGCGAAGACTCTACGGTTGATTGGAGAAACCAATGGCGAGGCTTTTTATAAAGGTGTTCTAGCAGACCGAATAGAAGCAGATGCTCTTGCTCATGGAGGGTTTTTAAGGAAGAGTGATTTAGCCCAATTTGAAAGTTCATGGGTCGAGCCAATTAAAACATCCTATCGTGGCTATGAAGTGGCAGAGTTACCACCTAGTGGACAGGGGTTAGTAGCCTTAATGGCTTTGAATATTTT
>JAAZGI010000084.1 GCA_012511315.1 Clostridium sp. | reverse complement strand
TCTTGCTCTTGGTCTTGCTCTTGGTCTTGCTATCGCTCTTGCTTATGCTCTTGGTCTTACTATTACTATTGCTTATGCTCTTGGTCTTACTATTACTATTGCTTATGCTCTTGTTTTTTCTCATGCATAAAAATTTAAACTTTATTGTTTGATCTAGAGTCGTTTCTGGAAGTTACCAAATACTTGGCTTCCTTCCGTTGAAATAATAAAGGCTTTTGGATCAATCTGAAGTACCAGCCGACGTAACATAGGTCGCTCCATTTTATTGATCATTGTGCTATGAATATAGGTATGATCGCCTGTATACGCTCCGGCACCATCCCAATTGGTAACGCCTCGTCCCATGGCCTTCATAATGGCATCATCCACCCCTTCTTTTTTAGTAAAGATCATGACCCAAACGTTAATGTTTTGAATATGGACTTTATCCATCGCTACTAAGGCTACTGCATTAAAGATGAAGGAGTAAACAACAATCTCAAAGTCCTGTGTCAAGGCCAGAATACCAAACACTAATATATTCACCAGAATTCCTATCTTACCTACGCTAAAGTTTGGATATTTCCTGGTAAAGTATAGCCCCAGAATATCCATTCCCCCGGCTGAATAACCGGAAATCAATGTTAGACCTGTCCCCATACCCGTCAAAACTCCGGCTACAATGGCCGCCGTCAAAGAATCATGAATTAAGGGTTCAACTGGAATTGGAACCACAGTTAAAAGTACCGTTAACACAGTGGTCATAATCAATGTTCGAACAAAGAAAAACTTCCCGATGCTACGATAGGCCAAAATAAACAATGGGATATTAATTATATAATATAAAATACCCGATAAATCAAAAGCTGGGTCAGGCAATCCAACATTAACCCACAGTGACCGTAAGATCTGGGCAAACCCAATCACTCCACCAGAGAAAAAGCTCAATGGCTGTATTAATAAATTAAAACTTACAGCAAATAAAATCATTCCAGATAAGCCCATGATGAAACTGCGAACTAACGCTATTTTCTTTGATGATTTAGTCATATATACCCTCCTTAAACTGAATGCACTTCCATCTTATCATCTTACCATCTCCCCCCCAATAATTAAAACAGCTGGCACAAAAACTTAGCCGTTTTGAAACTTGAGGAATCAGCAAACGTCGAAACTTCGAGGTTCCATTGAATAACAAATACTAAATAGTGGCCTCTGGCCAGGAGAAAACCCATGGAATATAAAATGAATGTTGAAATCAATTTGGAAAGACCCCTTAAAGCCCATGTATCTGACAATGAGAAGCTAGAAGGCTTGATCCAATTTCTTACGACCCAAGGCTTTGTTGTACCAGGTAGTGTAGAAATCGATGAGACCAGCGGACATGTCAAAATTAAAGCCACTGAAGCCCTGCTCCAATATGCTGAAAAATATTTAAAATAGGAGGTTCATTATGAATAAAATTTCCCTAGAAATTATAAGTGACCGTCCCTTAAACATTAATTTAAATAGCCTAAGAGCCCAAGGAGCCCTAATGATGGCTCATTTGGGTGGCTATATCGACAAAGGATCCATTGAGTATGATAAAGCCGCTTCCACTTTAAAGGTTACTGTCCGTGAAAAATCCATTCAGCTTGCCGAACATCATTTAAAATAACATGCAATCCTAAAACTGGGATATATTCTCATTTAAAACATGAGAACTGTTATTTTAAAGACATGACTCAATTAAAAAAGCAAACGGTTGCCAAAAATTGCAACCGTTTGCTTTTTTATGGTCGGAGTGACAAGACTCGAACTTGCGACCTTTAGACCCCCAGTCTAACGCGCTACCACCTGCGCTACACCCCGACAGCATATATCATTATATTACATCATCCTAGGATTTTCAATTGTCTAAGAAAATATATTTTCATTTCCCAAACCAACCACTAGAAACTCAAGCTCTTCGCCTATTTGCTGAATCGATTACCCTGCCATCAGATTGAATATAATCCGGCTTTCCAAAGAAACTTGAGTGATGTAACATATGTTACGTTTAATTCAGAGTAATTCACTTACAATTAAATCAAGCAAACAATTAAAGTTTAAAGATTTTGGTTGAAACACGTTTTCTTTAAACCTTGAAATATGAAATACAACATTAAATGGAGGCACAACATGGAAAAGAAAGATAAATTAAAAAACTTAATCGAAGCACTGCACAATGGTATGAGTCAGGAAGAAGCACGGGTCATTTTCAAGCGTGAGTTTGGTCAGATCTCTGGTAATGAACTATCTGAAGCTGAAAAGCAATTAGTAGCGGAAGGCATGCCAGTATCTGAAATCCAAAAACTCTGTGATGTTCATGCATCTGTATTTGAAGACGGCATAGTATTTATGCAAAAACCTTTAAAAGGCTTTTTCCCATTGGAAGACACACCAGGTCACCCAGCCTTTGTTTTCAAAAAAGAAAACGAAGGGATTGAAACCTTCTTAAAAACCAATTTCGAACCTGCTTTAGAAGAATATAACATCAATAACAATAAAACCGATTTAGCCCTTGCCAGTAAGTCCTTGTCAAAGATTTCAGAGCACTACAAGCGGAAAGAAAACCTCTTTTTCCCCTTACTAGAACGAGAAGGCGTTACAGCCCCTCCAAAAGTAATGTGGGGCGTTGATGATGAAATCAGAGAATCCATTGGGAAGCTAAATGAAATGATTGAAACTGGTTCGAAAGATTCTATTGTTGAGTTGGGCACAAAAGTGATGGCAGATGTGCGCAGCATGATTTCAAAAGAAGATAACATCCTCATGCCAATGATGCTGGAGAAATTCACAACAGAAGACTGGCTACTCATTGCCCACGACTCTGGAGAAATCGGCTATGTCTTTACCGGTGGAATCGAAGGGGCTTCACCTTCTGATGCAGTAACTTGGTATCAAGCACAGACTGGCGATCAAACAAATGTTATCCCTGAAACCGATGGTGAAATAAAGCTTCCATCCGGATTTTTTAACACCAATGAACTAGAATCTTTGCTTAACACCTTGCCTGGAGACATCACCTTTGTTGGTGCCGATGATAAAGTTCATTACTTCTCGGAGGGCAAATCCCGCGTCTTCCCAAGAACTCGTTCCATTATTGGTCGCGATGTTGAAAATTGCCATCCACCCAAAAGCCTTCATGTTGTAGAAGCTCTGGTCAATGATTTTAAGTCTGGCAAGAAAGATGAAGAAAGCTTCTGGATTCAAAAAGGCGGTCTTTTTATCCTAATCCGCTATTATGCTGTGCGGGATAAAGAAGGCACCTACCTTGGTGTTGTCGAAGTCACCGAGGAAATCTCAAACCTGAGATCTCTTGACGGTTCCAAAACTCTTCTGAGCGAATAAGGAACTTTTGCTAATCACAAACGCAAGTTGACAGGATAACTTGCAGAATTAAAAAATTCGCTTAAAAGCCTGCCCGATTATTTAAAACCCAAACTAAAGGCAGAAGCATGAGCTAGCATATAAGAGAAGTTTAAATGTCTAGACTTCACATATAATTAAGATAATACACTCTTATGATCAACCTTTCGGTGATTTCCTTAAGCATCTACCTCTTTATGTATTGGTTACTATAAGATTAAGCCCCTCCAGGTGAAAATGATCTGGAGGGGCTTAATCTTTTTATTCGAGATTTAGACTTAGCAAAGAATCTTGTCATTCCTTGTTTGCTTATGTAATTTACTTATGTAATTCTCTTATAAAGCTAGTTTATACTTTTTCTAATCTTAAAGCGATGCACTAAAGAGAGCCCGTTTTTAGTTCTTCAATAATCTTTCGTTTATATTGGAGAAATTCCTCACTAATCCGAAACTCTTTGGATCGTGGCTTGGGTTCGCGAATTACAATTTCACAACTAATTCGGCTTGGGGTACCGGTTAAAAGATAGATCCGATCCGACAAAAGAATGGCCTCATCAATATCATGGGTGATAAACAAGGTGGTTAAATGGATATCCTCCATCACTTGAAGATACCACTGATGCAGTGATGATCGCGTAATGGTATCTAAGGCTGAAAATGGTTCATCCAACAAGGCCAAATCCTTAGAGAAAAGATAGGTGCGAAGTAAGGCGGCTCGTTGCCGCATTCCGCCGGACAGTTGTTGCGGGTATTTGTCCTCAGTACCCGCTAGGCCAAAGAAATCAAAGAGTTCTGCGGCTTTGACTCGTGCCCTGTCAGTTTTCTCCCCACGAATAATCAAAGGTAGTGCCACATTATCGACAATGGTCTTATAGGGCAAAAGCAAGTCTTTTTGTAGCATGTAAGCAACATGGCCCGTCTCTCCTGTCACGTCTTCACCATGAAGGAGAATTCTTCCTTGTTCAGGTTTAATCAATCCTGAAATAATATTAAACAAAGTGGTTTTACCAGAGCCTGACATTCCTAAAATGCTAACTAGTTCTCCAGGCTTCACCGTAATATTGATATCCTCTAAAAGAACTTTGCCACCATAATTTTTACCGATTCCTTGGGTTTCTAAGACAAGGCGATTTGTTGGTTTTTTAGTGGCATCCATTTCTTTACTGCTCAATGAAGTCATTGGTGAATCCTTTTCCAGCATGGATTTCTTGTTCAATTAAGCCATTTTCCCAAAGCCAACCATAGAAATCATCCCAGCGCTTAGAGTCGACAATACCCCAAGGTTTCCCCTCATCTAGGTATTGTGTACTCATCCATTGTTGGCTTTCCATTGCCAACTTCTCATTTAGCTCAGGTGCATTGTCCAGTAAGATTTTCCCAGCATCTTCCGGGTTTTCTGCTGCCCACGTGTAGCCCCTAGACGCTGCCCGCACAAATTTTTCAACGGTTTCCGGATCTTCTTTAATCAGCTTGTCAGCAGCTAAGATGACCGGTGTATAGTAATCAAAAACAGGATTGATGTCCTTAAAGGCAAAATAGTCAAACTCAAATTCTTGAACCTGAGCTTTGATACCAGACCAACCATAGTAAATCCAAACCGTATCTATTTGATTAGTTTTAAGGGCTGCCACTTCATCGGTAATGTTGTTAGGTATTAATGTTACCGATGAAAAATCTCCCCCATCACTCTCTACTACATTTTGAATGATGGCTTTTTCCACCGGGTTATCCCAAGTGGCATATTTTTTACCTTCCATACCCTTCGGGCGATCGATGCCCTCGCCTTTGCGAGAAATAATACCAGAGGTGTTGTGTTGCAAGATAGTAGCCACCGAGGTAACTGGTAAGGGTTCTTCCGCCGCCAGAGCCGGTGCTAAGGTATCTTGAAAATCAATTCCAAAATCCGCATTCCCAGCCGCCACCAACTGTGGGGCTCCGCCTTGGGGTGGCGTTTTGATATCTACATCAAGACCTTCTGCCGCAAAGTAGCCTTTGTCTTTGGCTACAAATAAACCGGTATGGTTTGTATTTGGTGTCCAATCTAGTAAAAAGGTAACTTTTTTAAGTTCTGTTTTACCCGCTTCTGTTCCATTACTGGTCTGGTTAGTTGTTCCACCTGGCGTACAACCCACTAATAGAGCTGAGAGAAGTAACCCCACGATATGTTTTTTCTTCATCATTTGATAGGCTCCTTTTCTTAACCTTCCCGTCTTACAGGAATCATTTATTGTATTTCGCTTCCGTTTCTGGACTTAATTCCCAGGGTGTCATTTTCTTGTGAATCATTTGAACCCCGCCCATTAAAAGCAAACTAATAATGGAAATCAAAAAAATCACCGCAAACATTTTATCATAAGAATATGATTTAATGACCCGTGTCATATAAACTCCTAGTCCAGAAAAACCTCCCAACCACTCAGAAATAACTGCCCCCACGATGGAATACGAAGCTGAAATTTTTAAAGCGGCAAAAAATGAATTTAAAGAGGCTGGAAATTTAATATGCTTAAATATCTGATTTTTACTAGCGCCCATGGAGCGCATCAAGTTAACGGCATCTGAATCCACCGATTGGAATCCATCAAACAAACCAACCGCAATGGGGAAAAATGTTGTCAAGATAATCAGTAACACCTTCGGTAGGATTCCATAACCAAACCAAAGCACCAATAATGGTGCAATAGCTACTGTTGGCACTGTCTGAGTTACGACTAAAAGAGGGTAAAAAGCTTTGCGAATCGGTTCAAAGCGATCCATTAAAAAAGCAATTAAAAACCCTAGCATAATTCCGAAACTCAGTCCTAAAAATGCTTCAAACAAGGTGATTCTTGAGTGCATCATGAGCAATGAAAAATCCCCTACAAAGGCCTTCACCACTTGTACCGGTGAAGGCAACATAAAGCTAGGTACGAGTCCGACCATGGAAATAATCTGCCATAAAGCTAAAATGGCAACTATAGCAGTCAGACTATACAGCTTATCGGTGATGCTTCGTAACTTTTTCATCGATCGTCAGGATTTCACCTGATGGACGGTAGACTGATTTCATATACATGGAGACCGATGGTGCACCAGCTTCTATGGCTATGATTTGAGCTTGCTTGGCGATGTCCATCAATTGATCTAAATTTCCTTCGACAGTAGTTTCAAAAGGTCCTACATAATATGTGAGTCCTGTTTTTTTGATATAGTCAATCACCTCGTCTACAATCCGGACAACTTCACTTGTTTCGGCAACTCCTGGTAAAATTTGAATAGCAATACTAGAATTCATGTTTTTTCCTCCTAATCGTTAGTGAATTACATTAATTAATCTGAATCAATTGATCTTTAAAACAAAAAATACCGCTCCCAAGGGAACGGTAAATGTTTTTCATTTTGCCGACCTTCCCTACGCTGGCATAATCCAGATCAGGTGTTACGGGTTCAGAGCTAGGCTCTATCTCAGCTTTTAAAGGCACCCCCGGTACTTACTAGTTCATACTATCAAATTGACTAGTCCGTGTCAATCACTGGGCCACCATGGTAGTTATTAGCTTGTTTCCCACAATCTTCCACAAACACGGCTCCCTGCATCCTAATTCTTGTGCCATCTTTGAATCCCTGACCTCAGAAATTTTTCAGCCCTTGGCTCCATCCAACTCTTAATTCAACGTTTCATTTAGCTCTTCATAGACTCCTGACACAGCTAATAGTTTTACTAGCTATTTGTCTTTTTACATTTATCTAGCTTTTTTACTTTTTATCTAGCTTCTTTACTTTTTATCTAGCT